>JBHLLI010000182.1:0-7483 GCA_048885765.1 Candidatus Hermodarchaeota archaeon | reverse complement strand
AATTTTTCCATCAGTAATAATAATATTAAGCCCCTAACAATTAATTTCTACTATTCCTCAGGTGATACAGTTAAGTATTGCAGACCTTGATACTCTTAAGAATGAATAAGAATAAAGAAAAAGAAAAAGATTTATTGAATTTTATTTCTAATAATTTGGTTTCCTCAAATTAAAATCCAAGGAAGGATAGGACCTAAATAATTCCATGAACTTGTTATTAAGTGTTCGATTGTACAACGTATTAGGTTTAAAGCATACCCGATCAAAGAAGTAGCTGCCACATTTGTTAAATAGAGGTTTGAATCGGAGATGTTTACTGTTGATTCAAGGAAGATATATAGTCCATAGACAATAGATTCGGTTATAGTCGCTTGAGCAGAGTTATATAGCATCAGCATATTACCAGTCAAAAATTTTGTACTATTAATGTATAATTGCGAATTTCCAAGGCAAGTAAATGCTTGAGGTCCAAGCAAACTAGCGAAAATTGTCATCGCGCCAGTATCCGGGGAGGTACAGTTGTCTAAATATACGATAGCATCATTCATCATTTGTAATGATTGTAAAGTACAATTATGAACGGTTAAAATACCTGAATCGATTGATATGCTAAACAGATTATAAAGATCTTCTATCGCAACAGTAGCATCACCAGTGATTTCGATATACTTATAACTTCTATTTAATATAGTTGACCCAGTTATGTTTAAATAATCTGAGATTGAACCCCCTCCGAAAATTCCTGAGGAATTATAGACATTTACTCCTGACTGAAATTTAATCCCTTCATATAACGCTTCTATTGAACAATTTATAATATCGACTTTACATGAAGGCGGGGCAAGGAAGAATCCAACGGTAGAATTCACAATTTCAGCATAATACCCGGGTAATGGTTCAGAATACCATGCAATGCTATTAAAAGTACAATTATCTATTGATATATCATTGGTACTATTAATGAATGCGCTCTGAATAAAAGAATTTTCGGAGAGTTCTATTGAGCTATTTTCTTGACAAAATACAAAACCAAAACTCGAATTTCTTCCTATAAATCTAGCTGAATCTTCCAGAAGTATTCCAATTGAATCTGATGAAATTGGTCTATTGTCATTAATAGTTAAGCTAGCTTCATCGTACAAGAAGACATTACATGAATAATTGGATATCATAACTCGACCTGTATTATTAACAAAGACAGACATTAAAGTAGTCTCAGTCACATTAGCATTAATCAGAACCGTATTATTAATATAACTTGTACCCTCAACTACGCCATTAGTGATATTAACAGAATCTGAGGAAACTATAATTCCATAACTTAGTTCAGAGAGTACTTGAGAGTTATTCAAAATACAATGAGCAGACTGATAAACATAACCTTCATCAACAATACACTCAACTAAATTAAGTCTAGTATTACCTATTACATTCATTTGGTATATCTCCGTGCCATAAATATTTAAATCTGTTAGGCCGTAAGATTGGAGACCATATACAGAGCAATTTCTTACAGTCCCTAATATATGATATCCCTGTTGTTCCGTATATGGATTACCTGAAGCGATAATATATAATGCTTGAAGGGAAGAATATTCAATTTCAAGAGATATCGGAGATGATATAATGCAGTAATCTATTTTTGAATTGTTTTTAATGGTTAGAGAGGATAAACTTAACAAGCCTTGAGCAGAATTGATAAATTGTATTGTAGAGTTTGAAACAAATATGTTATTTGAACCGGTAGAAGCAACTTGCTGGATACTACAATTAAATAGTGAGATACTACTTTCATTGCATAAAACTACACTAAGTTGAGAATTCCATATATTTCGAATGGTCAAGTTTTGATTTCTATAAAGTGCTATGGAAAGGGGCATACCAGTATCCGTGACGTTAGTTTTGTCTAATATCGTTGAATTTACCACTCTATAGCCGTTAATTGTTCCATTAGTAATAATCAAGGAATCTTCAAGTGTTATTTGACTTGCATTAAACACCACTGCATAACCCATTTTATCTATTGAACTATTCAGACAATATGTATTAGGAGAGAATAGATCGAAAATTGGGGGGATTTCACCTTCATATAGATAATCTATGTTAATCTCATTGTTGTTTTCTAATTCTTCGATTATATCGTCATTAGGATCTAATTGAATATTAATAGTGTATGTATTTCCATAAGAGAAATACGCTTCAAACTCACTAAGGTTAATAGAAAAGATAAAAATTTCATTTACATCAAGATCTATGGGAGTTTGAGAGTTGTTATAAAGCTCAAGAGCCAATGAATCAATTTTTGCTAAAATAAAAACATCAGTTGCATTTTCTTCACCAATATTAGAAATGCTAACTGTAAGATTATCTTCTTCAAGAGAATAATTAGATATTGTTAAGTCTGGATAGTAAAAAACTACGTCTCCTGGAAAATCTCTAAAGAAAAGGAACCATGCTAATAAACTACCTGAAGTTGCGACAATAATAATTAGAACAATTGCAATAATTAATTTTTGATTTCGTTTCATAAAAACCACAAAAGAAGGTTATTAAACTTCCTATATTATTTAAAAAATTAATTATGGAATTATATAAAAATTAACAGTTAAAAAGATATGTTCCATTCAGTAACTTTTAATATTCCCCTTTTCAATATGGCGCTTTAAGGGATTTTAGAGAGTCTATTTTCTAATTTCTTCTCCAATGCTTCCAATTCCTTTTTCACAGATTCTAATTTTTCTTTCTCGGATTCTACTTTTGATCGTTCTAAGCTTAATTCTGCTTGTTCGAAGGTCAGTTTTGCTCGTTCTGTGACAAATTGTTGACGCTCCTCATTGAATTTTTCTTGTTCTTCAATCCAATTTCCTTTTTCCACCTCTAATTGTTCCCATTCTAATTTCAATTTGTTTCTTTCGGTTTCAAGGGCTTCCTGACCTTCTTTTAGGTTTTGCTTTTCTTCAGCAATTTTCTCCCTTTCTTTGACTAAATCTTTTTGTTTCTCGGATTCTAATTTAGATTGTTCCTGGTTTATTTCTGCTTGTTTAAGGGTCATTTCTGTTCGTTCTGTATCAAATTGTTGACGCTCCTGATTGAATTTTTTTTGTTCTTCCAACATATTCCCTTTTTCCACCTCTAATTGTTCCCATTCTAATTTCAATTTGTTTCTTTCGGATTCGAGGGCTTCCCAGTCTTCTTTTAAATTTTGCTTTTCTTCAGCAATTTTCTCCATTTGTTTTAATGACTCTTTTTCTCTCTCATCAATACTTTTCCACTTTTTTATTTCTTCGGGAAGTTTTCCAAGTCTTACTTTCATCTTGTTTAATAAATCGTTAAATGTTTGCATCGTAGTAAACTCAACAGCTTCTACTTCTTCATATTTTTCTAGCATCTCATCAAAAAGTTCTGTATTATTTTGAAGATCAGGGTGGTTAAGATAATGTAAGAATGTACTAATTGAAACTTGGGTGTTTTCAAGGAGATTTGATCCAAAGGGACTGTTTAATAATCTTTCAATTCTATTTCTTAAATCTTCAATGGCTTTAGCATAATCCACAATCGTTGGTTGTTTCAGTTCTTCTATCGGTTTTTTCTCTAATTCACTTGGGAATGTTATTTTCTCAATGGGACCTACATTTCCTATCTTCACACTAAGTTCATCCAATTTACGGGTAATTTTTTCCATATGTAAAAAATTGTTGGCTTTTGCATTATAATAAAGTTCCACAATTTCTTCGATTTTTTCCGGATCTTCTTGGAGTTTTGGATGAGTAAGGTACCAAGCGAGAGTCATAAGCTGTTGTTCAGTTTTTGGGTGAAGACTGAGCCATTCTCTGCCTTTCTTTTCATTTACTTCTTTTATTATAGATAAGATTTTCTCCATAATGTCTCATCTTAAATTTCCGTATTCACAATGAGAAATGTTATTATTAGTTTTTTAAATTTTTCTAGTATTTCTTGAGGTTCTTCCTTATTCTTAGATCGTTCTTCCAGAAATGTTATTGGTGAATCTGTAATAAATTTACATTTACAGTTAAAAAGATATGTTTCTTCAGTCTATTGAAATTTTCTCCTAAATTCTATCTAAAAATAAAATTAGTGTGGATGTGATTTTTCTTTAGAATTTATGAATTTCCTAAGATAATTCATTCTTTTAATATTTATAATGGAATTAATTGATTTAATATACTCTTGAGGTCCAAATAATCGTCTAATTTAAATTTACGTTAAATGTAGGGGATTGATTTAGTCCAAAAATAGGTTTAAAGTGAAATGCAATATTATATGTTGATCTTATTCTACTAACCGTTGCTTTTTTAATATTTTTGAAATCAATAAATACCAGATCTTTTAATTCAGAAAAAGTACAACAGTCTCAATGATCGTCATCGTAGGGATAAATGTTCTTAGCATCATTCTATTGTTTCCATTGTTTAAGAAGGATCCAATAACGCGGTTTCTTAAGAGCACTATTATCTGGTTTATTGCGATATCGGTAATCTATATTATTTTGGGTGCTTACATTGCTTTAATACCTGGGACTGTCCAATTGCTAGGAGATCTTTGGTATCATTGGAAGCTGAATAAACTCATATGAGATATTTAGAAAACTAATCGATGATGATTGGTTTAGATACTAAAATATTCTTAGAAATTTTAAACTTCAGGATATTCTTCTAACTTTTTTCTACTAACACTACTGGAAATAATTAATTTAATACCTTTCCAAATTAAGAAAATTGTTACACCAAAATAGAGAACCATAGGAGGATATGGCCCTCTTACTATAAATACTGTAAAATAAATTTCAAGTATTAAACTTACGATTCCTAAGCTAAGTAAAAAGATTCCTTTGGATCTATTATGTGATAAACTGAAATATATCCCTAGGATAAGTATAATTACCCCCGCAGGAAGTCCAAGAAGAGGAATCATTGGACCTGGAGCAAGAAGTATTGTTTCCCCTTCTTGTGCTATTAAAGGTAAACTGAAAAATATTATACCAAGGGTGCTTAATATAATTATTCCGATTCCTACAATCACTAAAGGTGAAATTTTTTCTCGTTCTATCATTATAGACACCTATGTCTAGGGATTTCATAGTATAAATACTGGGCAGTGTATTTAAAAGTTTCTCTATAAATCTACATTTCGCTTAGAATTGATATTTTTGTAATTGTGGAAAGACTGCCATATAAAATGAGTTTTTATTTTATTTTAATCACTATTTTCTGGTATGTTTGCTTGATCAACATAGACATCATGAAGGAGATTAAAGAATTTATAATAATCAAGAACGCAATATTTTTTTGGAGATTTAGACCCAAATCTCTTTATTATTCCATCATCTTCGAGAGCTTGCAAAGATCTCCAATAAAAATTAATTTTAGAGTAGTCTGATGCTTCAATCTGGTTGAATTTTCTTATTTTTTTAACAGTAATGAATGAGTGGTATTCAAATTTTGTTATATACCCGATAGCTCGTATGGTTTCATCCATATATTTCTTGAGGATATTCATTACTCTCCATCGATATTTATTATGTTGTGATTTTTTAATTTTATCATATCTAGTAACTTATTATCAAAATTATTTGAGAAATCAATCTAGAAATATGACCTTTTAACCAATATCAAAGATATCCTTGATCTGAGGTCACTTTTAATAATTTTTATGATTTTAAGGTTGAACCAAAAAATAAGGGAAAAAAAGCATGAATATGTCCTTACATATGTGAAAATCTATCAAAGTAAAAGATCATAAATCCCGAATTGAACTAACAACAAGCCAAAAATGAATAATCCAATACCTACGACCAACATCAGAAAAAATGATAAATAACTTATTCCGCGCTTCAGTATTGATTCATTGGGATTATGAGGATCGTAAAGAACATTAATTTTATTTGCTTCCCGATATTTTTCCACCTTCATCATAGCAAATATTTTAGGAATGACTAAGAAATATTTATGAAATAATTATGAATATTCAGCTCTATTTGGTGATCAGAGCGATTAAAGATATGAGATCCCTACTCCAATAACTAGATTTTGAGAATTATTAATTTCAATGTTAATAAATAATATTAAAAAAAAAGGAATAAGAAGTAGTTTTTAGCCAAATAATGGAAGTATCATCGGGAGCAGGGTGCCAACGAAGAAGACGAAGACGGAAAAGAGTTTTGATCTATATTTGTTAAATTTTTGTTTCCAAGAGTAGTATCGTACTTCCATATCTTTTGATGAGAGTTTTTTAATGAGGTCAACAATTTTGGGAAGTTGTTCCAATGCGAGTTCATAACTAAGAGTTCTTAAATTGTCTCTATGAAGTTTTGAGATTTTTCTTTCTGATTCGGGAATACTTTCAAAAGTTTTAGTCTTCAAAATATTTTCTACCAATAATCCTGATAGCGCCTTTTCAATTTCAGTCCTATAATCTATACAAATGTTATCGTCAAATTTTTCATTGGAAACAGCATTTAGAGAAAATCCTTCTGAAATCTTCCATCTCTCTTTTATTATCAAACCTAAACTGTCGTTAAGCCAGCTATCAAAATCAACTAAGAGTTTTTCAAAAGAGGCTCTTAGAGCTCTAAAATCTCCGTGAGTTTTGCTGATTCTGTAAATCCATCCGAGAAATAGATGTATCCCCCCATAATCAGTAATGTATTTATGATGTTTAAATGTAACATAAAATATTAAGCAAGCTGGAGCCCATCCTATTCCGGCGGCGGTATAAATTGTGCTAAAACTCATTTGTTCCTGTCCCATAAATGTTCTATAAAATGTAACACCAGTTAATATAGCTGCAAATAAGATAGCAGCCCAAATAGCATAAGTAACCCAGTTCCATTTGTTTAAGTCTTTCGCAATTAAAAAGATAAGAAGGAGAATGAGTCCTATCGGTATAGCAAAAAGAATTATGCGGAAAATTAATTCAGCACTACGTCCGGGAATATCAAATACATATGCTTCAATAATGAAGCCCAAAAAATAAAATACGTATAGTAAAATGCTTGTAATTAAAAGTACATAAGAAAGTCTATAGTGTTTTGTTTTGTATTTGGTATAGAAATAGTTCTCATGAAAAGATGTAATTGGATCAGTCCAAAACTTTTTCTTTTTAGGTTTTCTTTCATAATTTTCATATACTTCCATTAATTGTTCAATAGATTCTGGTACATTCGAATTCGATTCTGACATTTTAATAGAAGCCCTCTATTAGTTTTGAATAGTTTAAAATTAATATCAAATATAATATTATGACATTTTCATATAAATGTTATTCATTTTTAGGAAAAAAATTAGTAATCAAAGGAGTACAAGCATAACTATATGATGGGACAAAACAAGCAAAACTCAAGAGTCTAATTAGAAATATGGTGCAAAGTACAATTCTAATAAAAAAAAAGGCTAATATAACTGCTTTTATCTTGATTTCTATTTTTCTAACTCTTATTTTTCGAGTTCCTAAAATTGACGTTGTC
>JBHLLI010000181.1:5346-7512 GCA_048885765.1 Candidatus Hermodarchaeota archaeon | reverse complement strand
TCTTTTTTCCTTATATTTCTGAAATGCTTCCCAAGAATTCTTAAAATCATCATCTGTGAGACTAATAACCTTTATCTTTCTACTCTTTAAAAGGAAATTTCCCAAATTTATAGCAAAATCAGGATGTTTTATCCTTACTAAAGCTAATGTTACTAATTCATTAAACACTAGAGTGGATGTAAATATCTCCCCAAATTCATTTTTTAAAAATCTTTTCATCCAAGATTGAGCAATTTGGAAATTTTTGTCGTCTCTATTCTTAACTGCTAATAAAAATCCTGTATCTAAAAAAACAGCCATTCTATTCTTCCTCATTTGACTGATATAAAATTTCATCAACTTTTTCAGATAAATCTTTAATACCTAGCTCAAAAACATCCTCCAATCCTTTCCATGCATGATCATCTATTATTGAATCTGAAGGTTCATTTTCTTCAAGACCTTCAGCTATCATTGCATCTTCAATCAATTTTGCTACAAGATCCTTCTTGCTTATTTTACTTCCTCGCAATGTTAAATGAGAGATCAACTTATCCAACAATTTTATATGTTTTTTGTCGATACGTATGGTACTAATGAAAAACACCTTTATTGTATCTTTGTATACTAGTATACAATTTTTATTCTAATATAATAATAACTTTACTTATTTATAAATGATCTCTCTAAGAAGGATTCAGAAAAAATTAATTAAATTTATTCAATCCTAAACTCTTACTAGCAATTTAATAAAGCTTTTTATCTCCTTTACCTCCCTCCCCCGTGGTGCCCCCTCCTGAAAAAGTGAGAATTGAACTTAAAATATTATATCAATATCATAATGATATTTATTTCCAAAGGTTGGATTACACTAGGAGGATTAATGTAAAAAAGTATTCTCAGTTTACACGGGGTTTTTTTTTCAGTCACACGGGGTTTTTAAAAACTAGTTTTTTAAACTGATATCTTTTTAAGTCCTCCAGATCAAGTGAGTGTAATCCAATTAAATATATAGAGATCAGTAAATAAAAATTTATCTTATTTAAAAATGAAATTTTTTTAGATATGGATTTATATTTTGGATTCATTTTTTCATTATTTATCCAACTTTTACCAATTAAGAAAAATTTTTTAGAGTTTTTGGATTATTAATATCAAATTAATTAAATTCAGAAAATCTCTGAAAAAGCCCAGTAGTGTAGCGGTCAAGCATCGGGGGCTCTGATAAGGTTTTATAACTAAGATTTAGGAGATACCCCTGGACCACGGTTCGAAAAACTAACGAATTTATCGCGTATCGAAATTCCGTGCTGGGCTATTACTACCTTTTTTTAAAATATATTCTAAATACTGAAAATATCTATCATCCTGTAGCAATTTGGTAATTTTCTCATGGGCTAAATTAGTTAATTTTAAGCAAAGTTTTTCATCTTTTCTGAATATTTTAATCAACTTTCTATTTTTCAAGTTTTCAATAACTCTTCTTAGATGGCGATCGGAAATATTAAGGATATTTTTGATTTTTACGGAATAAATTGTATCAACTCCCTCAACCTGATTCAGATTATAAATGTGAAGTATATATTTTTTCCAAATCTCGCCTGGTTTGAATAATAGTTCTAAAGGGTCTTTAATTTTCCTCCTTTTTAGTTTAAAATTTTTAATATTCTCCGATATTTCTTCATACAAAGCCTTCACTTGATCTGAGTATTGTTTCTCTAATATGTCATCTGCGATAACGACGAATTTTGTCGCATGAAGTAAAGTATGGCAATTCGAACATAGGCAAACACATTTTTCCATCATAAGAAAGTCCATAATTTCAGTAATACTGTATTTTTTAATTCTATTCCATCTTAATTTATCACTCTCTAATGTTTTTGAAATATGATGAAAATCAAGGGCAGGTAAATCGGATTTTACAAATACATTTCCACAACCAATACATTTTCCGTTATAAATCTGTTCTATTACAAATCGTTTTTTTATCCATTCTATAACTCGGAATTTAACATTCTTAACATGTTTATTTTTACACTTTTTAACATAATCATATACAATTTGATGAATTTCTTCTGCAGAGTTTTTAAATAAATCCACATTGAGAATAATTTCTTTAAAATCATTAAAATTTTCAGCATGTTCTATTGAATGACAATTTTTACAGAGAGGTATAACTTCTTCTTG
>JBHLLI010000181.1:0-5336 GCA_048885765.1 Candidatus Hermodarchaeota archaeon | reverse complement strand
GAATCGATTGTCACGCCATTCTATTTTCTTTAATCTCTTTTTTTGATGATGAAAATCAATAGCCGGAAGATTTATAAAATTCGTATCACATCTAGAACATTTTCCATCAAATTTACTCTTATAAATATTCTTAAGAATAAGAAACTTGTTTTTAAAAGGTTCCTTAGCTACAATGAATTTATTACAATCTTTACAAATATTCCTTAGACCATTATTTTTCTGATAAAATTCACAATGTAATTTAATTTCATGACATTTACTACATTCTTTACGAATTCCATCATTATATAAGTTTCTTCTATTTTTTCTACCTTTATTGTTGATATCATGAATCATAATTTAATTTATTAAATGATAAATCAATTTAAAAATATAGGGTGTTCTCAGAAATACTAATACAAGATATTTCCTCTATTAATATAACAGCATTAAATATTTGAGTTAATTATTTCCGTTAATTTCTGCCTATATTTATATAATGAACTTTACTATCATTCCTAACTCAGTTCTGTTGAGGTGATACATTCTAATATGAGATCTTTTATCCTGTACGTTTTATAATATGATATCCATACTGAGATTTTACGGGTTGAGAAATTTCTCCAATTTTTAATTTAGTACACGCACTCCAGAATTCAGGAACCATATCCCCTTTACCAAATTCACCTAGGTTCCCACCTCTCTTCTTACTTGAACATGTAGAAAATTGACTTGCTAACTGCTCAAATTTGTCACCAGCCATCAAATCTTCATAAATCTCTTGAGCTTTACTAAACTTATCAACTAGAATGTGACTCGCTTTAATTTTTCCACTTCGAATAGGAGCACCTCCTTGTTTGGAGCCACCATTCGTTGATTGTTTTCCTTTTTGAAAACCCTTTCCATATTTATTTTTACCTATTCGATATCACCAAATTTGAATTATATTAAAATAAATTCTTTAAAAAATAATAATATCTGCCAAGGAAATATAAAATTGATTTTAATTAATAATAAGATACCTAAAATTTCTTAGTTCTTCAATACTGTTGATTTCAACGACAAGTTTTTGGAAATCTTGAAGAGTTCCTTCATAAATCATGAAGGTTATGAAATTTTGGTTCACAAAATTTTGGTTTTTGCTAACTATATGCTCCTTATATTCACTTTCAATTCGGTTTAATTTCTTTTGGATATTATATTCATTCGGAGCAACAATAATCATGTTACCAACTATATTTTTCGTAATTGGAACATAATCACTAAATTCATCTAACGTTGATGAAATATCCTCTGTTGACATCAAGCGTAATAGAGCATCTCTAATTAATTTTGATTTGTTCTCATACTGATTTTTTGATACAAGTTTGTTGATAAATTTTTTAAGGTTTTCGTTTAATGAAACACTAATTATCGGAATACTTAACACCAAAAGTTTGTTTTTAATATTAAATATAGTTTTAAAAATTTATAAATCTTTTTTTAGGGAAGAACTCCCTACAATTTGATAGAACGAGCAATGACATTCCGGAAATTGTCAAGTTCTACAACTAGTTTATCTGCGTCCTCATCTGTTATTTTATCATCTTTCCCATATTTATTCAAATTAGTCAACCAAAACTCCATTCTCCCAAGAATTGCTTCTTTATCTCCCATTATTTTTCTTACTCTAACAAAAGTATCATGGAGTTTAGTTCTGATATTTTGGGCTTTCCATCTTAGCATACAATAATCTGACATTTCTGCAATATTTTGGGTAATAGCCATTACATCAATAGTTTTTTCGCGTTCTTCCGATTTAATCTTTCGGATAAGATTAATCTCTTCAAATAATAATTCGATTACTTTTGCTAAGAATCCTGTTAATTGTCCTGCATGATTGCACCATACTCTAACTTCCATTGATTGATTTGATTCGGAAACATAAATCCTTGTTACAATCCTTCCTCCACCAACTTTTGCTTCAGAACAATGCCAACTTTCTGCTTCATACTTACCTTTGGCATCATTACCTTCATGAGAAGTTACTGTACTAACTTCAAAACGCTTAATTGTTCTAACTGCAGCTCTAAAAGCTAATCGTGGATCTAGATCTGCTATCAGAAATGCCCTGGCGTCATTTGGAAGATCAGCGATAGCTATTTGAATATCCTCTATTGTAGCTAAACATGAAACTACAAGAGGACATTTAATTTGCACAGATTTATTTCTAATATGTACGGTTCTTTTTTCTCCTTTAGCAGTTTTATAGATAACATCCCCTGTGATATTAGAAGTTCCACATTCTTTTGGCTCCAAATAGAAATCTACGCCTCTAGAATTTTTAGCTTCAATTACAGGAACAGTAATGAGAGGACTTTTTATATTATAACTTGAAGGAGCATCTAAAATTACTTTCACGGTATTAATTGCCATATTACTATTATTTCGGACGGCTACCTTGAAATGTAACTGCCCACCGACAAAGTCATAATCACGAACAACTTCGATTTTACCTGTATCTGAAGGTTCTTTAGCTGTAGGTTTAGATTCTGTCCTAACTTCCATAGGTACGCTATAAGCCACAAAAATTTTCTTAGACATGTCAATATAACCATCAATATCTCCACGTGAGATAATCTGAGCTAAGTTTTCTTCAATACTTGATTCAGTTACCCCTAATCTATTAGAAAGCTCCCGTAAAGGCATGGTTCTGTAAGCTTTAGCGATTTCTCGTATTTTTTGCTCCATATGTTTATTCGTCATAAATTCTCGTCTTTGAGTGAAAAGCCCTTTAATTTTACCTGTCTTAATTAATTCATGAAGGCTTTTCCTTGCTAATTCTATAGCAATTTTTAATTTTGTAGCTAGTTTTGTTAGTTCAAATAATCCTGTTTCTTTTGAATAAGATTTAATTTCTTTGTAAATTTGATTTGCTGTAATTATCTCATTTCCCCTATCAGCAAAAAATCCATTTACCTCCTTGGTTCTCATTAAATTAACACAAAATGATTTTACAAGTTCCTTTGGGATATTAAAAATATTTGCTAGATCTTTAAGGGATACTCTACCTTTAATGTTAATCTCTTTTATCAAATTTTCTAATATATATTTTTGAGTATAATAGATATCCTTGTTTAAAGAAAACGAACCCTTTATTTGGAACTGGTTAATTAATTTGTAAATTACCTTTAAGGCAATTTCTGAACTCATGTCAAGCATCACTCCAAGATTAGCTACATTAATTATTCCTTCATCTTGGAATTTAGCTAATATAATTTCCCGCATCTCAGACGATATGTAGTAGAACATCTGATTCTTTTGATCAATAATTCCATAGATTCGTTCTTCTTCGATATATTTATTAATAAATTTAATCATTTGCTCTGCAGATATATTAAATGAATTCATAATTGTTGAAAAGTTTGTAATCGGAGCTATTTTTAATAAGTCAAGAAAGCATTTAGGGCACACTTCTTTTCCCACAATATGTCGCAATTTCTTGCTGCATAAGACTAATCTATTTGTTTTAATAAGATTATATCTTACTGCTTCTCTAGCAAGCTTTTCTTTTGAAGGAAAAAATAATCCAGGTGTTTTTAAATATGAATTCCAAGTTTCTGGACAAGCTTTATTGGTACATTCTAAATAATATTGTCCTGAAGAGAGTCTTTCTAATCTTAAAAGATGTTTGCACACAGGACATTCACTATCTTCTACAACTGTACATTTATAGTTCCTTTCAATTGCTTTTACTTTAGAATAAATTAAATTATGTTTTCTACATTCATGTATTTCAGTTGTAGCAATATGATTGATACAGAAGCTTGATTTACATTTTTCACATGTGAAATCGATCCTTTGATTTTCACAGAATAAGCATTTCATAGTTTGATATCAAATTATAATTTGTGACTTTATATTATAATAAAAAAATTCACGCTATTATATTTTTTATATAGCCCAAATTTTATTGTTTCCATAAGAATGGAATTATCTATAGATTTTTAAATTTTGTATTAAATACAATAATTTAACTCCAAAATTATCTAAATTGAAACTTCTGGAAAGACTCGTATTCCTAAAAATGACAGTATCAATACAATACAATTAAAAGCAATTATAATTAAGATCATCACTATTAAAATCCAATTCTTTTTAGTCTCTCTAGATTTCATAATCTGAGATGTACCATGTTTCGCTAGTGCTATTGGAAATAATCCAACAAAAGTGCCCAGAGAAAAATAAAGAACTATGAAAATTCCATCAATAAAGCCTAATGGGGGCTGTAAAGAGGCAGTAAAACATTGAGTATAGATAATAAATTCAAAGATACAAGGAGCAAACCCCGCTAGGATTCCAAATAGATATGGAGTCTTTTTCTTTTCCCAATTAAACTGAAAAATCTCCTCCTTTGTTTTTGAATGAGGGATATATCCTCTTCTTGTGATAAAGAATAATATCATAATTCCAGCGAACATTGATGTTAAAGCCCCAAAAAAGTTTATTGTAGTTGCATCTGGAATTATATGTGGGATTAAAATTTGAGGAATAAAGCTTATTATAACAGTAATAACAGCAATTATTAAATTGGAGGAAATTAAACCTAAACCGTACAGCATTAAAATAAATAGACTTCTTTTAGGTGTCTTTGATATGCCAAATGACCAAAAAAAGAAAATAGCTTTATCTTCACATGGAATTAGTGTATGCAAAATCCCTAAAAGAAATGCAGGTGCAAACATTAATAATAATGGAGGGGGATAAAATTGAAACATATTGCTTTTAATTTGCTAATTTGTCTAATAATAATTGGAATATTCTTATTGTTAATATATTCTCTATGATTATAATTAGAATTTCCTATTTTAAATATTTTTCAAATATTTAATAAATATCGTTAACTTTTTTAATAATTCGAATCTTCAGTTAAGCAAAATTTAGCTGAACCGTAAAGTATTATTAATAAAAAGATAGTACTAACGAAATTATAAGGAAAAAAATCTTGAGTAATCCACCAAATTCCCATAAATGCTAAATCAAAAAAGGTTAAAAAGAAAAAACTAGGCTTTAAATACCTCTTTGTTATTATAGAATTTCTAGGCAAATAGAATACCAAAATTATTAAAATTGGTGTGAGAACCAGTAGATGATGTGTCCAAGAGTCAAAATATACAAGCAGCATAATCAAAATACCAAATAGATAACCAAAAATAATAGAATGTTTTATAATTCTTCGAAACGCATATGCTAAAAATCCTATTCCGCCAATAATCAATAAAATAATTAGAAATACAAATAATGGATTATGGGGTATAGTAAAGAAGTATAGAAAGTTTAAGATGTTTTTAGTTAAACTAAATGAGTGATTTTCTTGG
>JBHLLI010000180.1:0-7785 GCA_048885765.1 Candidatus Hermodarchaeota archaeon | reverse complement strand
GAAGAACAGGAATTGTTCTACGAAGTTTTGTTTAAAAGAATAATGGAAATAATGAAAAATCCCAAAATGGATTTAGACCCTTTCGGTGAAATGATAAACAGACTCTCGGTATTAGCGGGGATTTTTAGCTTTAGAGCTATGGTTTCTTTAATTCCTGAATTGGTTGCTTTTGCAATAAGGTATGGGATGGAAGTTGAAAAAGCATATGAAGAAGAACAGCTTAATTTAGAAGAAGATATTCAAGAATTTGAGGAAGAGGGAGGACAGAAGAAACGTATCTCTCGAATTCAAGAGGATGTTGATAAATTAAATATCTATCTTTAATTCTTAACTAACGATTATAAAAAAGAGAAAAAAAATAATAAAAACTATATATATATCTAAAAAAAATTAAACGTATTTACTTTTAAATTCTTTTAATTTATCCATCACTTCATCATATAAGGAACCAACAACAATTTTATCTCCAAGAGCTTTTAATTCCTTGGAATATGCTAGAATTTGGTGAAGAACAGGTCCCGGTGGGAGTTCATCTCTTCTCCTTTCAAGAATATCTCCAAATGCTAGGGCTGTCGGAGCACGATCTATTGCTTTATATAACTCAACGAATAAATCATGAATTTTTCCAGCTTGTGAATCCGCTACATGCGCTTTAGGTGTTTCTGTTCCTATCGATGTAGTCGATGAACTTGATGATTCTCCTGCACCTCTTCCTTCAACTATTACAACTGGTTCAGACCGAGGATAATCTCCTGTACCCGAACAATTATAATTAATACTTACCGAGGCGCCACCGCTTATTTCAGCAACTCTTACATGTAATTCTGATAAATCTCCCACTTGTACTACTTCATGGGTTGCTCCAGCTGGAGGTGTGAATTCAGTCAAACTGAAACCAGTAGGAATAATATCTTTTACAAGAACATTCTCTAGTTCTACGTCTCCTTTATTTTGAACTCTTACTCCAATGCTAAATTCACCTTCACTCATACCTGGCTTGATACTCTTTAGGGTTTTAAGTTTACGCTTAACATACCTGACTTTTAATTCTGGTTCTTCATCAGGAGATCTAATAAATGATGGACCTTCTATAGGACTATTTATATCAATTTTAACTGGAGTCATATATTTAGTTTCACTAGGGGGTCGAGGATTTCTTGCTAAAAGGGGATATGAAATTATCATCTGTTTTCCTGGAAGAAACTCATTAGAAAGATTAAATAATTCGACAAAAACTTGGTGTTTGTGAGAAAAATCTTGATCACTGGGATCAATTAGTATTTTTTGAACAAATTCCTCTCTTGAGCTTATGTCAATATCGGCTAATAAAATCTTTATCTGTTTTACTTCAGGAGGGATAAAATCAGGAGGAATCTCATCTGACAAGAAAAATTTATCAATAGGCGAGGATCCATTGTTGATAATAATATTGTTTATTGTCATATCAGTATTAGCATATGCATCTACTTCAGGAGGATTTATCTCCTTATTAATTGTTGCACTTAAAACTGGATAGATAGTAGATTCTTTTATTATTTCTCCTTTTACTCTTGGAATCACTACAAACAACGGTGTAAATCCAATTTCAGAGCTTAACTCTGGTACGTCTTTAGCCTCAACTTGAAAATCGTAATCCCAAGATTCATCAGGGTTCAATACCCTTTCTGGTGTTTGAGATACGACAACTTCACTCCCAGTAGTAATCTTTTGATTTACTTTTACATCCTCTAGTTTTACTTGGAAACCGGATTCATTAATAAATTCAACGTTACAATCCCACATACCAGGCTGAGAACCTTCATCTCTATCAATACCACTCATCGAGTCTGTTAACCCTCTAACATCAGGATTCATCATTGTTAATTTATAATTATTTATTAAATACTCAACTTTCAAAACTCCAAGCTCCTGAGCAACTAATTCTTTTATATTCACAGTAAAAAAGATCTCAAGTTCAGCTTTATTTCCTGCTTCTAGAGCTGTTAATTCCCAAGAAAGAATACGTTTTCCTTCTTCTTCTTTTAAATTCGCATCCCCATGACTAGGATCCCTCATTTCAATTTCTTGAATAAAAGCGGGTATGTCTCTCTTTACTTTTATATCTAATATCGGTAAGTTTAAAGGATTTGATAATATGAGTTTTAAACCGCATTTATTGTCTTTCTTATAAAGAAATGCGTTATTGACTTTACCTGGATCAGATTTATCAGCATCGAAGATTTCTTGAACCTTTAAAGAAGAATCTCTTAGTTCTTGTATCTCGTAATCTTTAGTAAATTCTTGAGTCGGATTTAAAGTCCCAACTGTGAGTTCTTTTGACTCAATAGAAGTATTTACATTTTCTTTAACATTACATAATAAATTCCATAATCTACTTCTTTGTGTTGGGTTTTTTACAATAAGAGTTCCATTACCTGATATATCTTTAAGATTTTGTGATCCATCAAGAACAATATTTTCACGATCAGTTATGTCTATAATTACTAGGTTTTCTGACATTCGATACTCTTCTCATATATGTATTGTTTAGTTATAGAAATAATTATTTACAAAATTTGTTATCAAAATTTACTAAATAATAAAATTATGTTAATTTAAAGTTATTTACATCAAAAGATATTTTATATATGGATTTTAAATCATAATCAGTCTTAATGAATTACATAAATAACTAAAATTATAAATTATTCCGTGGTTGACGACAAATTTTGGGAAGTTGTTAAAAAGTTTAATTTCTTAATGAAATCAGCAATTATAGGTCCAGATTGTTTGAGTGTGTGCAAGGGTGATTGCTGTTCAATTAAAATTAATGTACCCAGAGTATTGGCAAGTGAGTATATTAAAAGAGAATATGCTGGAAAGCGAGACTTTATTAGGAACGACATTTTTAGTTTTCAATTAAGATTTGATGAAAAAACAGGAAAATGTTTCCTATTTGATAAGGATTTGAATGGATGCTCAGTTCATGATTCTGGGATTAAACCTCCTCAATGCTGGATATATCCAACGAATTTTACTCAAGCCGATGATAAAGATATAAGCTGTAAAAAGGCAGGAGGATGGAAAATAATTGATCCTGAAAAATCAAAAGAAGCAGAAAAATTACTTAAATATTATGTTTTTTTCTCCCAACTTGAAGCTAAGAAAGAAGCTCGAATTGTCCATCATCGATTTAATAATATTTCATGTAAGAATAATTTAATAGATTCACTAAAACAAACTTATCCAAGTCGATTAGCTGGTTTTAAGGATACTTGGGATTGTATTACAACTCTATCTGCAGAAGGATTGTCGTTGCAGGTGAAAAAATTTTGTAGTGAATACAACTATAGCTGTGAATTGAATTATTTTGAATGTGTATCAATTTGCGATAAAGTTATTGAAGGATTATTAGATTTTTTACAACAAAATTTAGTCAAATTTGTACAAAAAAATGGACCTGATTGTGATGGTGAATATACATTTCTTAAATTAATTGATTCTGAATAGATTTGATTTTTTTTGGTAAAAATACCATGCAAACTCGATTTTGTCGAAAGATGATTTGCTTTTTTCTCTAATAAAGATAATAAGATGTTACAGACATAACATATCCACTTAAATAATATTCAGATCCATATAGAAATAATATATATATATTACATAAATCGTGCATATTCATGTCTTTAGGAGAGAAAGAATTAATTGAATTGGCCAAAAATGTTTTTTCTGAGAAATATGATTTTGCTGAAGGTCCTTTACAATTTAAAGGCAAATCAGGTAAAGCTTGGACTTTTGATGCTGTTGTAAAGAATAAATTAAATACATTCGGAGTATTTATTCGGGATTGGAAAAGAGAGATCTCAATTACTCAATTAAGGCAATTACATAAAGCTTGTATTGACACAAATATTGAAGGGGGAATTATGATTTGCAATGTTATTACAGATTTTTCCAGAGAATACAGTTCACAATTTGGAATTCAATTACTTTCAAGAGGACATCTTATTTCGACATTAAGAAGAAGAAGATTCCAAAACGATTATTAATACTACTTATTCTTCTAGTTCCTTATCGTTTAAATCCTATATTTCATTAAGAGCCTTTTGACAAATTGAATTGTTTTATTAAAAGTTTATAAGTCAAAAAGGTGCTATATTATAATATAATATAGGAAAGAAATTCAAACGATTTTAATTTGATTGCTGTATATCAATTTAATGAAGAATTAGAAAACTTTGAAGAAGTTGAAATAGAGGAAAATGTTCCCTTGTTTGAATTATTAGATTCAAATAAAATTCTGCTTTTTGTAGACAGTCATGAGAGTAAAGTATGGATATGGGAAGGAGCAAATACAAATCCTAGAATGAAATTTATTTCAGCGCAAACAGCTCCTATTATTAGAGACAAACATGATATTTCTTTTACAATAACATCTGTAGATGATGGCGAAGAAACTGCCGCTTTCAAAATATTAGTCGGTCTTGTTTAAGTTATTACTTATATCCTTGAGTAATAAATGGATTTTTAAATTATAAGAGTTATAGTGTCTTAAGATCTAATTTTTATTTTTAATTCAAATAAGATTGTTTAAAAATGGAGTTATTTAATGAAACAATTGGTATAAGAAATAGACATGAAAGACCGTATGGAACAATCTCTTCAAAGGGTAAGTATAATGAAATGATGGAAAATACAAAAAAAATTGTTAGCGATATCTCAAAAGAAAAAGGGGTAATTGGCATAACTCTTTGCGGAGGCCTTAGTAGAGGTTATGCTGATGAATTATCTGAAATAGATTTAAATATCTATTTGGAAGATGATATTTATGAGGATTGGATTATAGGTATGGGGCCTATTCCTCATAATGATGCACTATGGAAGGGTTATTATGTAGATATTGATTTTCTTTCATTCAATAAAGAAATTAAAGAGGAATGGGATATTATAAAAAAGTGGGATGCATCCTATAACCTTATACTATTTGATCCTGAAAGTAAGATTGAAGCTTTATTTATAGAAAAAGACGTTTTTACTTCACATGAAAAGTTTCAATTAATTTCTAAATATTTTGGGAAATGTATGTACATTGGAAATTTGGTTATTTTACAATGGATCAGTAGGGGCGATCCTATGGCCGCTAATCAATTAATAAATAACGCAATCCCTAGTTTATTAGGGTTAGTTTTTTTAGCAAATGATGAATATCCTCCTTATGAAAAATGGGCATTGAATTATTCTTATTCTCTCAAATGGTTGCCTATAGATTGGAAAATTAGAATCTCTGAAATCGTTCTTACTAAGGAAATTTCAATTAAAGAAGCTGAACGAAGACATAAATTATTTGTTGAGTTATATAAAGACTGTTGGGAGAAAATTATTGGGAAAGAATCACGAGATTTAGAATTTATTGATTTAATAACATTGCATGAATTACAATTTATAATAGATAATTCACCTATCCTTATTGAAAAATTTGCGGACAGTTTTGATATAAAACACTTATCATATGAACCATTATATAAATTTTCAAATATTATCATAAAGGATTCAAAGAAGTTTATTATCTTTAATCGGGAAAAATTTATTGAACAAAAAAAGTTAAATTTCCCCGATATACTAGAATGGAGCAAATTATTACTTGACAAGTTAAAAATAAAATAAAAGAGTTATAGCAAAATTGAATCAAAAGGAAGATCAGACAGAAGGTCAGTATGTATTTGAGTTTTATGAGGAAGACTATGGCGATTCTTTAGAGGGAACTCAAGGAGTAATTGAAGACTATAATGAAATATGTTTTGAAGAAGATCTAAATGAAGAACAATTAGAAATTATTAATAATATTAAAGGTCCGATGTTAGTTATCGCTGGAGCAGGAAGTGGCAAAACTAGAACCATTACTTATTCGGTTGCAAAATTATTATTATCTGGAGTTAAACCACGCGAGATCATGCTTGTAACATTCACAAATAAAGCAGCTAATGAAATGATTAAGCGTGTAGAAACTCTTTTAGGAAAACGCCCCAAAGGGATTTGGGGGGGGACATTTCACTCAATAGCAAATCGCTTCATTCGAAAATATGCAAACACTCTCGGTTTAAAGGCTAATTATATTATAATGGATGAAACCGACGCAAGAAGTTTAATGAAGCTCTCGATCGAGAAAGCAAATGTCAAGGAAATCCAAGAACGGTTCCCAAATTCAAGAATGTGTAAAGATATTTTATCTTTTTCATTCAATTGTAATAAGTCAGTACGAGATGTTATTCTTTGGAAATACTCTCAATTCAATACTGAAGATGTTATTCAAAAGTTAGAAGAAGTCTTTAAAATTTATCGAGAGAAAAAAGCTCAAGATAATTTAGTAGATTTTGATGATTTATTGTTATATTGGAATCAACTTCTGGATGAAAGAGGCGTTGCTCAACTAATTGCTAAAAATATAAAATATATACTGGTTGATGAATACCAAGATACCAATTACATACAAGATGAGATTATACATAAAATAGTCAAGCAAAATCCAGATAACAATGTTATAGCAGTAGGGGATGATGCTCAAAGTATATATGCATTTCGAGGAGCTAATTTTGAAAATATTCTTAAATTTGAAAAAAGATATAAAGGCTGTAGAAGATATACCATAACCTATAATTATAGAAGCGTACCTGAGATTTTAAGCCTAGCAAATAACTCAATAGAGCATAATGAGAAACAGTTTAAAAAAGCTATGCGTACCACACGTCCTACAGGGATTTTACCCTTTCAAGTAACTTTAGGAGATGACATAGAACAAGCAAGATTTATATCCAATCAGATATTAAAATTACGCTCAGATGGATTTGAATTAGAAGAAATTGCTATATTGATCAGAGCAGGATCTCATTCATTAAGAATAGAGCTTGAACTTAACGCAAAAAACATCCCATATGAAGTTCGAGCAGGTGTTGCTTTTTTTGAAAGAGCCCATATCAAGGATATGTTAGCACATTTAAGAATAATTGAAAATCCCTATGATGAAGTTTCATGGGCAAGGGTTTTTTCAATTATCCAAGGAATTGGTACATCATCTGGCTCAAAAATTTTTGAAGCTATTTCAATATTAGATCATCCTATTGATGCGCTAATTAATAAAATGTTTTATGCTGAAAAATTAAAAGGTTCTCGTATATCAAAAGAGGGAATTAAAAATTTAATTTCATATATAAAGAAGATAATTGACTTCTCACCAGAAGATAATCCCTCTGAAGTTATCCAAAATTTAACTATTGTTCTTGAGGATCATATAAAATCAAAATTTGATAATTGGCAAGATCGAATTGATGATTTAAAGCAACTTGGTGTATATGCTCAGAATTTTCCTACGATACAAAAGTTTTTGGAAAACCTAAGTCTTAATCGAAATAATCTAGAATCTAGGACAGTTCATACTGGAGAGGAAACGGAAGATGAAAAACCATTAATCATATCCACTATACATCGAGCAAAAGGGCTTGAATGGCGCATAGTCTTTATTCCTATGTTATGTGAGGATTCATTCCCTTCAAGTAGAAGTATAGGTGACCCGGAGGCATATGAAGAGGAACGCAGAGTTTTTTATGTTGCAATAACAAGAGCAAAGGATCAACTTTATTTAATATCTCCATCGAAAAAAAATACATATCGAGGACCACAGATAGTTAGAATCTCTCAATTTATTTCTGAGTTAAAACCTAATGTCTATAAAAAGTCTTCTGTTCAATTTAAACCTGATAAAAAAACAAAGAAAATAGATAAAAAAGATCTTTTTAAATCCGCAATAGATCT
>JBHLLI010000179.1:0-7888 GCA_048885765.1 Candidatus Hermodarchaeota archaeon | reverse complement strand
AGGAGCTCGCGCGCCCGTTCGGCCGACATCACCACGTTCAGTAATCAGTTCAACTTGCTTGGGGAATATTTCAGAACCGGGCACGCCAAGCACAATTGCCCACTGGGTTAGCAGTTGCTGCACCCATGATGCAATGGCTGGTGTTTTAAAAAATATGAATACTACTAAAAATGAAAACAAAATATTATGGAATCTATATAGCAGCCAACTTAATAAAAATAGAACAGAAATAAGTAATAGTACAGGAATAGCTTTAAAGAATATTGGAAGGTATATATCATCTTTAGAATCAAAAGGTCTTATTATAACTCATACTATTCAAGAAGGTAAAAAAAGATATGAAATGGCAACAATTAGCTTAGAAGGAAATCAGTATATTGATGACAATATAAATAAATTTCTTAATTTTAAACCTGTTAATGATATTGAATCTGAAGAAACTATAAAAGAAATTGCCGAGCATATAGAAAAAGAAATTAATGATGATACTTTTAAAGCTGAATTAATAACAATAATTAATAGACTCGTAATTAGAGAATGCGATGCTAAAAAACTTGGATATAAATCTGCTATTGATTTAAGACAAGATATTAATGAAAGAATTTTAATGTTATAAAAATAAATTTTAAATACCTTTTTTGTTTTTGTAAGAGTAATTTAATTTCTAATTACTCCAAAAATAGAGTGGTGTATCATGAGTAGTAATGTAAATGATGTAATAATAGAAACAGATGATTATATCGAGATTTTACTTTCTTTTAGAAATGTAATGAACGATATGATAAAAAAGTCAAACGATACTCATTTTAGAAATAGTTTAGCTATAGTTAAAAGAGAGCTTATGAATAGAGTAATTTTACCTTATGCTACAAATGACCAACTAAAAAGACATAATATTAAATTTTAACTCCTTTTTTTTTATTTTTATACCTAAAATACATTTTTAGGTTATTTAAGACTGTATAAAAATAAATTATATATAATATACTAACTACAAAAAATAAATAAATTAACAGGACTAAAAACGCATATAAATAGAAAAAAATATTAGGAATTATAAAAATTAATGGAATAAAACCTGTTAAGTAAAATCTAATTCTATGATTTTCAAATAAGTGTAAAACATGCTTAGATTTTTCAGTTAAATCATCAGGAAAATCTATTAAACACTTATAAGTTGTTAAATTATCTAACATCTTTAATATTACTAACGAGATAATTAACACATAATTAATCATATACATTATAAATATCATTTATTTTTCACTTCGGTCTCTTTCCATAATTTCTTAAATCCCTTAATTTTGTCATAAGGACAAACAGGACAATCAAAACTACATTGCCCAATAATGTTAGCCTTACAATAATTAAACTCTACAAGATTGTAGATACCAAGTCTTTTTCTTACTCTTTCCATTATATTTTTTGGCATATATGGCAACATATCTAAATATATTTTATAATCATTATCAAATAAAGTCAATTTTTTATACCTCTTATTCTAATTTTCTTAAATCTATTGAATTAAACTTTAAAGTTTTAGAATCTATGTTTCTTTTTAATACATCGCCGCAATTCTTAAATGTATCATTCCAGAGTCTTTTAACATCCGTATTTGGATTCATTTTTTTCTCTTGAACTATAAATTTGTTTACCTCTTCAATCGATTTGAACCTTTTTAATGTTTCAGCCATTCTTAATACATGCTTTTGTTTAAATATTATTTGTTTTTCATTAGAATATTGTCTAAAGAGTTTTAACCAATTTATAGTTTTATCAGCAAACCCCCTTCTTCTAACTTTATTTCCTATTTGATAAATTCCGGAAGCAATTAATACTCCTGCTCCAGAGTCTTCTATGCTCCATGCTCCAAGCTTATTATTAATAGGTAATTTAACAGGTTTATCTGTAATGATTGAATCTGTGTGAAAACCTTTTATATTTTTCCATGATTTCTTAGGTATATCTTTTAGTAATTTCCAACGAGTACGAGCTGTTATGATTGAAGCGTAAATAGGATTAAAGAGAATACCAGCTAATATTTCCCCTGTTGGTTTCATATGTCTTTCTATAAAACATCCATAAAGGGAATTTAAGGTAAGCTTGATTAACAAGTACCATACATCATTTACTCCTTTATACTCGTTTTTTCGAGCATATAAATCAAATACAGCATCTCTAAAAGGATAATATTCTATTGGACTTTTGAAATATTCATATCCATAATAGAGATGTTTTATATATGGTCTAAGTAAATCAGCTTCATACCAAGTAATCCATCGAGCATGTTTACCAGAAGGAAAGACTAATATACCTGACTTAGTTTTATGAACTAAAGCTGATATATAATCCTGTGGAATTTCAAGATATACCTTATAAAATCCAATACATTCATTTTTTCTAACTGAATATACCTTTTTAAATTTACCATACTTTAAAGAAGGTAATCTACTAATAGTATCTGGATAAGCAGAGTTTATATCATAGCAATATAATTTCTTAAAATAACCTCTGCTTAAAATCTCAAATCTTCCTCCAAAATAAGTACACACAGCTATATCAAGTATGTTTTTTGGTAAATGTTTAAGACCTGTAATCTTACACTTTAGCCTAAAGTGTTGTTTAGCTAAACTTGCTGGACTAACTAAGAATCTTGGTACTGATAACCCTATTTCAATTAGTTCTTTTGTTAATAAATTACCTAATTCTTTAGTAAGAATACAGTCTTTTATACAATATTTTACTATATTATCATAATTAGCTTTCCAATAATTTAAATCATTGTTTAATTTATTTCCATCAATTATATCTATTTTATCATCATTAAGAAATTGTTTAGACGCTTTACTTAATGAACATTTAAACATCGTGAACAAATCAGTTATATAAACAGTCTTATGTCCTTTAGTAATTATAAGCATTTTACCCTTTATATAGTAAAATTTGTAATCTTTATAGAAAACTTTTACTGTGTGAATAAAACAATCTAAAAATTCATTTATATCAACTTTCTCTTTAGAATTAGTAAAATCTTGTTTTTCTCTATATAAATATTGATAATCCTGTTCTATAAGTAATTTAAATATAGCTGAAACATCAAAATCTATGTTATAAAACGCTCTAAGCCATGACTCTGAAGCTTTATAAAACAAAAACCTTATAGCTTGTTCAAAATTAGGATTATATAAAATTCTTTCAAAAGAATCGCAAATAAGCTTACATTTTCCTTGATAAGTTTCTGTATCGAAACATATGAAACCCTCTCTATTAATTTCTTTAGTAATCCAACGCTTTTTCTCATTAATAGTTATTTTCGATATTGGTAAATATATTAAACTCATCTAAATACCCTCATAATACTCTCTAATAAAATCTAACTCGTCATCAGATAAATCTACTTCGGGAGTAGTAAGTAAATCTTTTGCGAATTCATAAGCATCATCAGCATACATAGTATATTCCTCTATGATGGCATTAACAAGATTATCGAACCTAAGATTAAACTCTCTCGGTTCTACTCTTTCCATAGCAGAAAAAGTTTTTAATATATCTGTTTGAAATTGGTCTTCTATTTCAAACCATTTAGCTGGAAAAGATTTTTTATATTCCCTAATATAATTTACTACTTTATTAATACTCGATGATGCTTTTTTTACAACAGATTTAAGAAATGTTGCTATTGTTATTTACAACACCTCTTTTATATTTGAGCATAATCTAAGAATTCTTTTAATTCATTTATAAGCTGTTGTAATGTTTTTTGTTTCTTTTTGAATTCCTTATCAAATTTACTATGAATTAAATAATTCAAAACATCTATAAAATACTTATTGACTCTTTCAAGAAACTTAATACATTGTTTAAGTCTATAAATGAAAAATTGCCTTTTTGAAAATGTCATAATTTAATATTATACCTCTATTTATTTAATTTTATTTTATTTTTATTATTATAATAAAATAACGATATATTTATATATTTTACCTTACATTTATATTATAAATACATTTAATTAAAACAAAAAAATATGAGGTATTAAAAAATGACAAAATGGACCGAAGCTAAAAAAGCAGAAGTGGAAAAACGCATATTAAAAGTGGTTAATGGATTCAAATACATATTACAACTAAAATCCAATAATGCTCCCGAACCTGTAATAAAAGAAATCAATGGTAAACCATGTAAAGTATATCCAATAAAACTAATTTTAATAAAAATTGTAATTGATGACCAGAAAATAATAGATGTCAATTTAAAATTAGATTATTCTACTTATATGACCTTATTAAATACTGATACTACAGAACCTAAAGAATATGACATTGATTTAACTCCAAATCTATATAATCATCTAAGAAGCTTTATAATTAAAGAAAAAATTACTAATAATGACATTTTTTCACTTAAACGAGTTGGAGCTGAATTCTGGACTAAATATAATTTATTAAAAGTTGATAAAAATGCCACATTCTAAATGTACTAAATGTGGAGCTATTGTTGATTTACTCGATATTAGTCCACTTGGAGCTTATTATTCTTTTGATAATAAAATAATCTGTTGGAATTGCTTTAAAGAACAAAAAACTAAAAAATTAAACATACCAAATAAATTTTAACTCTCTTTTTTTTTATTTTTATCCTAATAACTCCATAAGATAATATATTATAACTTCTTCTTTATAACCAAGTCTTAGCATATAGCTAATAAATGTATCAACATCAATAATGTTTTTCTTTAGCCAAGTTTCTAAGTCTGTTCTACTTGGCATCTTTTCTTTTTCTAACTCTATTAATGCTAAATTATCTCTAATACGAGTTAATTCCTTATTAGTTATGCCAATATTCCTTAGAGAAGCAGCAAGAACACTAAAAGAAATTTCATTGTTATAATACATTTCAATATATTTTTCTTTAAACTGAAGTTTAAAGTCTAAATCTGCTTTTAAATCATTTAAATCAAGAAAAGTTTTAATCTCTGTAGAGGTTAAACCTGTTGATGTTAGTAAATCCGTTATTTTTTTATCATCTAACAATCCATTTTTATAATAATCTATATATACATTTCTAAGGTCCTTAGTTTCAATAAATCTTAATTGTTTACTCATTTCTGTTAAATCATTAACATCTTTTTCTGAAAAGCCTAATGTAGAATAATAATCCTTCATATCATCTTCAGAAATAATACCATTCTCAAAAAGCCTTCTAACATCAACACGAGTCATTAAATTATAACTCATGCCTAATAATATTTCTCGGTCTATTTCTGTGTAATCAAGTCTTCTAAGATAATCTAAAACTCTTTCATAAGGTATAAGTTTTCTATGAAATGCTTCAAGAATTTGACCAGCAGATAAAAGCCTCCAATGAGAATGCCAAAATCGTTTAATCCATTCCTCATTTAAACCAACTTTAACACCATATTCACTAAAAGGTTTTGGAATAGCATTACCTTCATGAATAAATAACAATTTATCAGGTTCAAAAGCTTCTCTAACAGCAAAATCAATTAAATCTCTTGGTGTTGGATAAAATTCTGATATAATTTTTCCATGCTCTAAAGCTTCAGAATCATATCCAAGAAATTCAGCTTTTTTTCCTAAAGCCTTATCATCAATAATATTCCTTCTAAATAATTGTATATATTGGTCTAAACTTAATTTTTCATATTCATAATACTCTTTTATTTTCTGATTTATCATTGTACTAAAAAAACTTGAAATAGCTGGAAGTCCTATATAACATATCAAAAAGAAAAATACAATAAATCTAACGATATCATAATATAACCCTTTTCTCTCCTTATCAACCCAGTCTTCCTTACCAAATATAATGTTATATGGTCTTATACCTGTAAGTAGACTAAAGATATCATTAGACCACTCCATAAATAATTCGAATGTAAGAGGACTTTTTCTTGGCACACCAAGAGTAGAAAATTCTTTTTGAATATCAATAAAAATTTGCGAAAAAGATAACATATTTCCTTTTGTTGTATCAGAAAAAATTTTTATAAAATATTCTACAACTTTTTTCATAGGTGTTTCTATACCCTCAAATGTGGCAATATTTTCAAGAATTTTAGTAATATCATCAATATTAGTTTCTACACTTTTAAGAATATTATCAATATTATTAATAATAAGTGAATATGGATTATCTGATTTATCAGAAGGTTCATTTGAATAAGTTGTAAAAATTCCAGATATAGAACTATTTACCACATCAGAAATACTTTTAATATTATTATCGCTTCCTGATATTGATTTAGAAATTGTTTTACTAACTGTTTTTCCTATATCATCAAATATTCCTATTTTAAACACCTGTTAAAATAAATAAAAAAAATAAATTAGGATAAATAAACATCTTTTATCCTTTTTAATTGAGATACTCTGGAATCATATCTTTCTTGAACTGTAGAAACATCAATTCCAGACAATTTTGCTTTTTTTAATTCCTTATCTGCTATAACCAATTCTTCCTCTGCTTTTTTTAATAATTCCTTCATTTTTTCTTTAAACTCAGGTGTTTCAGACATTTTGCGTTCCTTCCTGATTATTTGTTTTATTTTCTACTTGATTAGACTTACTTATTTCTCTCATAAACTCTATATGCTGTTTATACATAGATAAACCTATTTTATGAACAATTCCTATAAAAAATACAAACACAGCTATAGTTAGTAATACTTTTATAACTATTAAATCTAATAAACCTAAACTTACTAAAGCTATAGCTGCTGTAATCAGAGCAGAGAATTCAGCAGACCATTTACTAAATACTTTTGTAGCAATTTCTTGAACTTTTCCTAAAAACGACATTTTTATTACCTCATTATATTTATTTCTTATTTTATTAATAAATTAATATCCTACTGTAGATAAAAATTCCATATATTTGATTTTCTGATTTTGAACAGCAACTCCATCTCCTGTAGGATTTTTAGCATAAATTTGAATTAAATCATTAGCTTTTACTTCAATTATATCTTCAGAAGCATCTATATAAGAAGTAGAACCTGTAGATTTTTCTGTTCCTATTGCTATTCCATTTTTATATAATTTTGTATATACTGTAGAACCTGTAATACTTTTATATTGCCAAGTTATTCTACAAGCTTTTAAATTTTTATATACCTGTATTTCTTTAAATTTTTGATAATCTGCTGTACCACCATAAGACCTTTCTGTATCATTAGAGAAAATTATATCATCAGATTCTTTACCAATACCAAAAAATAAAGCTTCTATAGCATCATAAATAGCATTACGAGATGCTCCATGAAGAGTATCAGCATCCCAACCTGTTGGATAAACTCCATCTAAGATTAGACCAACAACATCAACTTTAAGACTTAACTTGGCATTTGAAATAAATGCTATAAAGCGTATTTACACTTCAAATTATTACTTCCATCAAATTGTAATTTATTAAGTACTGTTAAAGCTCCTTCATCCACTACAATTAAGCGTTGATTGTTGTCTATTCTCATATTAGCCCATTGATCTGTTGTAAGAGCTGCTGGAGGAGCAGAATAATATCTGGCTTGATTCCTTACTGTTGCTATTTCTGTAGATGACATAACCTCCCATTTTTTAGTGACATCATCCCAGTACATGTTTAACGCAAGCATCATCTTTAATACTGCTTCTGATTTTAATCGTTTAAAATCAGGATAAGATGATAACGCTATTTTTAATTTCTCATCCGTCCACTCAAACTCTTCTCCAAAAACAGCAGAAGGAATCCCTTTTTGCTCTACTTCAGCTCTCTCTCTTTCAGATTTTCTTTTCCTAAACATAATCTTAACCTTTTTAATAATAATAAAAAAAATAAAAAAATATTATAATTTAATTTTATCATATATCATCAAAACAGCAAAATCGCC
>JBHLLI010000178.1:0-7961 GCA_048885765.1 Candidatus Hermodarchaeota archaeon | reverse complement strand
AAATTTACTTTTTTAATTGACTATTTATTATTAATTTGATAATTTAATATAATATATTATTAATTTTGCTACTTCTATATAAAATGAAGAACTTAGAAAATAATTTTGATAAATTTAATGATACGATAAATCTTGTAAAAAATAATTTTATTGAATTTATCGATGAAAATAAATCATCTATCCATATATATACTCATTTAGATGCTGATGGGTTAAGTGGAGGAGCAATCCTAGGCAAAGCTTTCATTCGAGAAAATCTTCCTTTTCAAATTACTATTTTAAAGCAATTAGAAAAAGATATTATAATTAATATTTCAAAAGATGTAAAAAGCTTCAATAAATTCTTATTCTTCACAGATTTTGGTAGTGGTCAATACCAGGAACTTCAAAAAGAATTGATATTAAAAGAAAATTTCAAATCTTTCATAATTTTAGATCATCATCTTCCACAAAATGTATCGTCTAAAGAAGAAACTGATTTACTAAAGGAAATATTCAGTAAAACTTATCAATGGCAGGTAAATCCTTATTTTTTTGGATATGATGGGAGTATAGAGATATCTGGGGCCGGTTTATGTTATTTTTTTGCTAAAAGTTTAAATAAGAATAATATGGACTTGTCTAGTAATGCAATTATAGGGGCTATAGGGGATATTCAAAATCAAGGCCCAAATAAATCTTTTACAGGTTTAAATTCATTAATTTTAGAAGACGCCAAGAATTTAGGACTAATTGAAATAAAGAGTGACTTAAATTTTTCTTCAATAAAACCATTAAATGAAGCAATTGCATATTCTAATGAAATTGAGTTGCCCGGGTTGACTGGTGATATCAATAGAACATTAATTTTTTTAAAAACTTTAGGAATATTAATGGAAAATTCAGAAGGTAATATAAAATCTCTAAATGAGCTTAATAAGGATGAGAAACAAAAAGTTTCTTCAGCTATTATTGAATATGGCTCATTAAAACTTGATATCGAACCGAGTAAGATTATAGATAAATTAATTATAAATAGAGTTCTTTTAAAAAATGAAACAGCTGGAACGGATTTATATGATGCGGGAGAGTTTTCTAATCTTTTAAACGCTTGTGGTAGGTTGAACCATGGCTCATTAGGGATAGCTATTGCTATGGGAGATAGAAAGAATTCTTATAAAAAATCTCAAGAAATTCTTAAGGACTACAAAAATACCTTATTAAAGAGTCTAGTATGGCTTAAAGATAATAAAAAAATACAACAAATGGAATATATTCAATATTTTTTCGCTGAAGATATTATACCTGACACAATGGTAGGAACAATAGCTTCAATGATAGTATTTGAAGACAGTGAAGATTTTGACAAAAATAAACCTATATTTGGTTTAGCTAAAAGAGAGGATGAATATGTTTATAAAGTCTCTGGGAGAGCCCATAAAGTTATTGTAAGTAAAGGTGTAAATCTCTCAAAGGCTATTAGAGAAGCTTGTAAACAATCTGGGCTAGACGTATTAGGTGGAGGGCATCCTCCTGCTGCAGGGACAAAAATCCCTATAGATAAAGTAGATATTTATTTGGAAAATTGTAACATAGCTATTCGAAAGCAGTTATATGGAAAATAACTCATTTCTTGGCAGTATATAAACCTAAATTTTATATATTTCTCCAATTTCTGGAGCAACTGAATTATAACCTTTCTTCACCAATTCACTTGCAAATGTTGTTGTTGATTTATTGTCACCATGAACGCAAAATATATCATTAGAATTCTTATTTCTGAATTTTAAGTTATCTACATATTCGTAAAGATGCATACTATCAGCATGACTAGAAAAATCAAAATAATCATAATCACATTTCGCGATAATTTGAAAATTATTAAAAATATTTTTCTTCTTATTCGATTCTTTAAATTCAAAAATTCCGTTATCTAATAACCCCCTACCAGGGCTTCCTTCGACTTGGTATCCTACTAAATAAACTGCAGATGTCGGATCACTTAAAATTGTCTCTATATAGTCTATTGCTGCACCCCCTTTAAGCATACCAGAAGGTGATATAATCACTCCATTAGATTTTTTTACATGAATTCTATCCTTTTTCTTTGAAATAAATTCGGCCCTTTTTAAGACTTTCTTTAAAGATTTTATGTCTTTTATAAACTCTGGATATTCAAGATAGATTTTTGATACTTTTCTGGCTAATCCATCAATAAATATATTCCCATTATAATTATATTTTTCTAATATCAATAGTGCTTCTTGTGAACGAGCTACTCCAAAGGCAGGAATTAAAACTTTTCCTCCATTCTCAGTAACATCAATTACTTTCTCTATAAATTTTTCCTCAAGTATTTTTCTTGGAGGATGTTCTCTTAAAGCATATGTAGATTCAATGATGAGAACATCGATTTCGGGTACTTCAGTATGATTAGCAGGGATAATTAAATTGGTATTTTGAGTGTTGATATCTCCAGAATAGAATATAGTTTTATTATCAACTTCAAGCAAAATTGAAACACTTCCCGGAATATGACCTGCATCAATAAAAGTAATGTAAAAATTATTATCAATCTTTTGACGCGTACCATTCCTCAAGAAATAAGAATTTTGTCTTAAGTGATCTAATTCCCTAAAGCCAAAAGGATAAGGATATTTTGAAATTTTTATCATATCTCTTATCAAGAGTTCAGTAATTTCAAGAGAAATTGAATTTGTGAAGAAGGGAACTTTGCATGATTTGTAAGCAAATGGTAACCCCCCTGAATGATCAACATGACTGTGAGTAAGAGCAATTGATTTTAAATTAGTAAAGTCTGGTTCAAGAGGCAATCTATCATCACCATTGAATCCAATGCCATAATCTAATATACACTTTGATCCACTTTTGGATTCAACTAAAATGCATGAACGTCCAATTTCTCTACAACTTCCTAAAAAGGATAATTTTGCCATTTCACAAAAAAAAAGATCTAAAGTTCATAAAAATATAATATATTAAAAAAACAATTAAGAAATATCAAGTTTTTTGTAATTCTTAAAAAACCAATAACTCAGAAAAAAAAAATTGAATAAAGTTTAACAAGATTTGTAAAAACTATTTTATTTTAGGTATTGAATTTGTTAGTAATGCAACCACATTATTGACATTTTTACCAAAAATTTCTAAAATCTCTTCCCAAGTAACTGGAGCCTCATCTTCTTTCCAACAATCATAATCTGTGGACATAGCAACAGCAGCATATGGAATTCCTGCTTCGTTCGCTAAAACTGTCTCAGGGGCAATACTCATATTTATAACATCTGCACCCCATATTCGAAACATATTTGATTCTGCTCTCGTGGAGAATCTTGGTCCTTCGATAGTAACTACTGTTCCAGTTGCATGGTGTTTAAGATTTTGCTCTTTAGCAGTCTCAATTAGAATTTTTCTTAATTCTTTTGAATATGGATCTGCCATTGGAGTATGTTTCATATCTCCGGGAGCAAATTCTTCAAAAAAAGAGATTTTTCTAAGACGGGTAAAGTCGATGAATTGATCAAGAATAACTAAATCACCTCTTTCTATCTCTTGCCTTAAACTCCCGCAAGCAGTTGTGGCGAGAATATGAGTACATCCTTGATCTTTTAATGCGTGTATATTAGCTCGATAATTTACCTGTGTAGGAGGTATAGTATGTTCTCTTCCATGTCTAGCTATGAGTACGATATCAACATCCTTTATTTTTCCTTTTTTTAAAGGGGAACTGGGTTTACCATAAGGTGTGTCCACATTTATATCTTTAGCATCCTTTAAAATATCAGGATTATCCAATCCCGAACCCCCAATTATTCCTATTTTTACCATTATATTCAACTTTAGCAATTTTTAATGTATTAAATTTAAAATTTTATTAATTTTTTGTTATTTAGCTATTCGTTGCTAAGAAATTGAGTCTGCAAAATAGTGCAAAATATATTTCTTAAATTTAATTTAATATTTCATGGTAAAAAATAAAGTTCTAGTTCTTGGATCATTAGCTTTTGATTATATTATGGGTTTTAAGGAGAATTTTATTAATGCAGTATCTATCGATCATGATAAAGAAGAATACCAAAGTACTGTTACAGCAGACAGTCGTTATCAATTTTTTGGAGGAACTGCTGGTAATATCGCATATAACCTGGGAGTTTTAAAAATTGCTAAAGTTTCTTTATTTGGTTCTGTAGGAGATGATTTTGAAAGATTAGGATATATGGAACATATAAACCAATTTAAAAACATCGAATTATTTGTTGATATATATAAAGATCTTTTCACTGCTGCTTGTTACATTGTTAATGATATTAAATCTAATCAAATGATCATTTTTCATGGTGGGGCTTTAGATAAATGTAAAGATATTGATTTGAAAGTAAAAATAACAAATCCAGAGGATTATATTTATGCTATCAATTCTACTCAGAGTGTTGAAGCTATGATTAATTTTGGGAATCAATTAAACGATTTAGGAATCTCGACTATTTTTGATCCAGGTCAAGTTACCCCTCTCTTCAAAAAAGATGATTTAATAGATTTACTTAAGAAATCAGAGATTTTGATAGGTAATAACTATGAAATAGGGCAGATAAAGAAGATAATAAATTTTGATGAAAAAAAAATTCTTGAATACATCAACGCAATTATTGTAACAGAAGGATCTGAAGGCTCTAAATTAGTTTATAAAGATAAAAATAATAAAATTTTTCAGGTTCGCATTCCAATTGCTAAACCCGAAAAAATTGAAGACACTACCGGCGCCGGAGATGGATATCGTGCTGGAATACTTACAGGTTTAACTTTAAATATGACTTTATTGGATTCATGCAGATTAGGGGCAATAATTGGATCATTTGTTGTCGAAACGACTGGAGCTCAAACTCAAATTTTTAGTAATGATAAGGTAAGAAAGCGATTTTTTGATACTTTTGGTTATATTCCACCAGAATTAGAAAGAATATAAAAAAATTTTAAATAATTAAAAAGTACATTTAGTTTAGATCAACCTAGTTTACTCCTCAACCGGTATATCTATTAAGGAAAGAATATCATAATTTTTTAATTTATCTCGGCCATGTAAACTTCCTGTTAATTCAATTACAAACGCGATTCCTATTACTTTACCCCCTGCTTTCTCAACTAGGTTACAAGCTGCTTTAGCAGTTCCACCAGTAGCTAATAAGTCGTCAAAAACTAATACTTTATCTCCTTCTTCAATGGCATCAATGTGCATTTCAATTGTATCTGTGCCATATTCAAGTTCATAAGTTTCTTTTAAAGTTTTATATGGTAATTTTCCCGGTTTTCTTATTAAAACAAATCCCGCTCCTAATTGATAAGCTATTACCCCACCCCAGACGTATCCTCGAGCTTCAATAGCTGCTACTTTAGTAATTCCCTTATCTTTGTAGTGATTTATAATTCTATCACATGATTCTTTAAAAGCTGAGTGTAATTTGGCTAATGTTGTAACGTCTTTAAACTGAATTCCCTCTACAGGAAAATCTGGTACATTTCTTATATAATCTTCTAAATTCATATTACTTCATTTTATTGTTTTAGACTTAGCATAAAATTACTTAAAATTGATAATTAAAAATGATAATTAAAAATGATTAATTACAAATAAATTGAATTTCATTCAAAAACAATTTTACTATAAACAATTAGAAAAAATTAAATAAAAATTAAAGTATAAGAAATATATTGAAGTTAAAGAAAAAAAAAAATCAAATTGAATATAGATAGGAGTTATTAACATTGAAAATTTTACTTTTTGGACCAGCTGGAGCGGGTAAGACCTCATTAATGCGAACAACCTGTCTCGGATACAATTTTATGAAGGTATTAAATCTGAAACCTACTAAGGGTGTTTCTCGAGAGAATTTTATATTCCGTGGTATAATGGAACTTAACGTTTGGGACCTTGGAGGCCAAGAAAGATATATGGAACGTTATTTCTCAGAATCTCAACGAGAATTAATATTTTCAGAGGCAAGCACTGCGGTTTTTATGGTTGATTCTGTTGCAATTGATCCTGAAGTACGTGATGTTTTTGATAAATTTTTAACAAATATTCTTGAATTCTCTCCCAAAATTGATACAATCTATGTCTTATTGAACAAAATCGATTTAAAAGAATCAAAAGAGGATGAATTCTACAAAATATTAACTAAAGACCTAAATGACGGTCTATTATCAAAACTTTCGTTTACTCCTGTCTCTGTTAAAGAAGGAAGTGCTCAACATAGATTGATTGAAATTCTTGATTATGAAATTCAAAAGAATACGTTGTCTATGCAACGTTTAGGAAAAATTCGCCATTTATTGGATGAGCTAAAGATCAATACGTTATCAGAATACCTACTTTTCAATCAACCTGATGGTTTATTAATTTCTTCAACTTTTGGTAAATTTGAATCAAAACCATTAAAATTTATGAAATTTGAAATTGGGACTTTGGATTCTAATATTTATAATATTTATCAACAAATTGTGGAACTTCAGAAAAATGCAGATTTGTCCCCATTATCTTTATCTACAGTTGTTTATGAATCGGATAATTGCTGGATTTTAGTGAAAGAAGTTAGCAATGGAGCGGTTTTAATGGCTGTAACAAGAAACAAACAACCTGAGGTATTTTCTAGTGTAATGAATGCTTTAACAGGTGAATCGTTCAAGGATTTACAATTTTATTTAAAATCTTCTGATTTTTAACTTATATTAGATAAAATAAAAAAGTAGATTTATAATAAATAATGTAAAATTTTATTATATTATTGTTCTTTATCATATAAGCCAATTTTACTTAGAAGATGCTGTTTGGCATGATGGGGTCTTCTGATTACTGAATCATTATATTTCTCTATCTCACGTGCTTTATCACACATTAGTGCTGCTGTTCTCATCATTTCATGAGCTGCTGCTAGAAGTGGCATATAGTCTGATCTTTCCTTTAATTGGAAACACGCCTTTCCAGTAACATTAGAAACTGAGGCAGCAAGTTCAAAAGCTGCAATCGCTTTAGCTTCTGCATAAGGATTAGAGAAATTTGCTGCTTTTGTTGCCATTTTTGCATCAATAGTTATTTGGGGCAAAGTAGGGGTTCTACCATCAAGCATATCCATAATAACTTTATTTAATTCTTCCGCTATTACTTGAAGGGCACCAGTAATTGCTAAGACTTTTAGTAAATCTGAGTTGAATATACTCATTTCAATAGGATCAAGAAAAGGTCGTCTTGCTCCAATCATGCTATCGCAATTCACTAATATGTACCCCATATTTTTCTCTTTAATCTCATCAATTGCTTTTTTTGCAGGGGAATCAGAAATGACTACTGTTGGAATATTCCCAGCCATCTCTCTTGCTGCTTTTGGACCAGGTAACGCTGCATTTGGACTGGACATAATTATTAGTTCAGGCTCCCATTTTAACAAATCTTCCATAGTTCTTGTACAGAACTCTGGAGGATGCATTTTAGCACCAGAAGTTACCTCATAGACATTAATTCTCGTAGATTCAGCACGTTCGTCCAATAAAAAGGCAAGTAGCAAGGATGATCCGATAGTCCCATTTTTTAAAATTCCAATTTTAAGCACTTTTTCACTCATCATTCACAATCTTATTTGTAATTTTAATTTTAAAAAGATAATACCTATCAATTTTTCACTATTTTTATTTTTTGTTTTAAATTTTATAAAATAAGGAACTCTATTAGTAAATACATATTATAAAAAAATTGTAAAATCACAATTTTAAGGTGTAATTATTAAAATGGAGATAAATGGAGTGGAAATTGAAGATACTTTCTGTGAAGCCTTTGGAGCTGTTTTCGCAAGAATATTAGTAACAGCTAAGAATAACCGATGGGCGTCAATAGCAGCTCAGGAAGCAACTGGTTATGGTACATCAACAATTGGCTGTGATGCTGAAGCGGGAATTGATTTATTTGTCTCTCC
>JBHLLI010000177.1:0-8005 GCA_048885765.1 Candidatus Hermodarchaeota archaeon | reverse complement strand
ATTGCTTTTAACCTTATATAATTCACCCTCACCTGAATCTAATTCAGCTTTATGCATGATATCATATATGAGAGTTTCAAGTCGCAGAACTCCTTTTTTAATATGACTAATTATCTGAAGTTCATCAATACCGAGATTCTCTTTATATTTATGTAATAGTAAGTCAGCATATCCTTTAATATGCATAGCTGGAGTTTTTAACTCGTGAGATGTTCTTGTAAGCAATTCAGATTTTAATTTACTTAACCGTTTTAATTCTTGTTTTGCCTTTTTATGTTCTGTGATATCTTCTCCCGAACTTAAGGTTCCAGCTATATTCCCATTCTGGTCATATAATATAATATTGTGCCAAGCAATGATCTTTTCCCTTCCATCCTTTGTAATTACTGGATTTTCAAAAAACTCTACAGGTTCAATCTCACCATTCATTAACTGTTTGAAAACATTATAAACCTGCTCTTTATAACGATATGGTATACATTTTTCAACCCAATTTTGACCATCTAACTCGCCTTCTTCATATTTCAGTATTTCGTAACCTTTTTTATTCATCAATGTTATATCTCCATCTCGATTTAAAGCAACAAGGATGACTCCAGCTAAATTTAAATACATATCTGCTCGTTCACGTGCTCTTTTAATTTTATCGGTTGCTTTTTTTCTTTCTGTAATATCAACAATAACATTCATCACTGCAGGTTTTTCATTAAAAATAATTGACCGTAAGTAAACCTCAGTCCACTGTATTTCACCATTTTTTTTTACTGTTTTAATTTCTATATGTGATGGCTCTTCCGCATCATCTGATTGATTTTTTCTGGTAATTTCCAAAATCAATTCTCTAAAATCTGGGTGAATTACATTAATGAAGTACCCTGGGGGCCATTTTCCAACCTCTTCTTTATTATATCCGAAGTAATCTAGTAATCGTTGATTTACATATTTAATGTCGTTATCTTGAATTATTGATATTCCTACTACTGCTTGTTCAGCTATAGTTCTAAATTTATCTTCAGATTCTATCAATTTTTGTTCTGCTTTTTTGCGCTCAGTAATATCGATACTCATATTCATCCCCGCGGGCTTTCCATTAAATGGTATTGACCGAGCAAACATCTCAACCCAAAAGGCTTCTCCACTCTTATTTACTACCTTTATCTCTTCATGTGTTGGTATTTTGCCTTCCCCAGATTGATTTCTCATTGTATTTTGAATAGCTCGTTCTTTAAAATCGGGATGAGCTACCCTAAGAAAATCTCCAGGATTCCAACTTTCTACTTCTTCTTTTGTATATCCGAATAAGTCTAAAATATGCTGATTCATATATTTTACTTGGTTGTCTTGAATAATTGATATTCCCACTAAAGATTGTTCAGCTATCGTTCTAAATTTATCTTCAGATTCTATCAAATTTTGTTCTGCTTTTTTCCGATCTGTTATATCATGAAATATAACTAATTTCGACACGCTATTATCTGATTTTTTTATAGGTGTTGTTATGATTTCATATAATTTCTTAGTTATTGGACTTTCCAATTCCCATCTAATAGAACCTTGCTCAACTTTTTCTTGAGTTTTACACCATTGACATGGTTCGGATAAATCCTGGAAATATTCATAACACTTTTTATTTCCAATAGAACCAAATTCATTTCTAAGAGAAGGATTCACAAATTCAATTTCATAATACTCATTTACGATATAGACACCGTCTTCCATTGAGGTTAACATACTAATGAGATTGTCTCTTTCATTTTTTATTTTTTCTTCAGATTCTCTTAATTTAATCTCTGCCCGTTTAGATTCAGTGATATCTTGAACAATTGCTTGAATCAATATCCGATCTTTTAATTGTACTGTAGAACTCTGCCAATAAAGCCATCGTTTTTCCCCATCTTGTCTTATTATTTCTATTTCCACTGGTTTGAGTTCTTTTCCCTGTTTTCGATCTTCTGCTCTTTTTTTGAATATTTGCAGAAGTTCTTTTGAATTTTTGAATAAACTAATTATCTCTATAAAATTTTTATTATAACTAACACTCGAAGGAAATCCAGATAATGAATTAGATCCCGATGTATTACCCTCAAGTAAATTTCCATTCTCATCAAATAAGAAAATACCAAGAGGAGATTTCTCAAATAAATTCCGATATTTTTCTTCAGAATCTTTTAATTTTTGTTCTATTTTTTTCCGTTCTGTGATATCTCTACCAATTGAAACTATATATTTTAAATTTCCCTCCTCATCATTAATACTGGTGCCTAAATATTCAAAAGGAATTGATTTTTCATCCTTTGTAATGAGATCCATTTCCACCAATGACGTTCCTTCACTATTCACCTCTTTTATGGCTCTTGTTGCCTTTTCCAATTCAATTTTACTGTAATAAGAATCTGGAGCCCTCATATTGGCGATTTCTTTATTATTATAACCACTTATCTCAGCAAAAGCTTTATTCCATCTTATAGCTTTACCTGTGGATGGTTCAAATACGAATAAAGTATCTCTCTGAGCGTTAATTATTGCTTCGGTAAATTTCTTTTCATCGAGTAGTTCTTGTTCCAATTTTTTGCGTTTTGTAATATCTCTTACAAAAATTGCAACTCGATTTTCTGAAAAGTAAAGGTTTCTAGCCTCATAGTGATGTACGAAGTCATTTATTGGAAGTGAATATTCAACCAAAGTTGGTTCTTTCGTTTCTAAAGTGTTTTTAATTGCTTTAAAAAATATTTTAGAGACATGTTCGGGTAAAGTTTGCTCAATAGTTTTTCCTAAAAACATATCTGGAGTCAAATAAAGAAGCTCCTGATTACCTTTAAAGTCCAAGTGTTTCCCAGTCTCATCTACGAGAAAATACAAATCGGGTATTGCTTCAAAAATTTTTTGAAATTTATCAACAGATACTTTTAACATGATAATTCTATCCCTTAACTATTAATGATATTTAATATCAAAAAATTTAGCACAAATATAGGGATTATCTATGTATTTTTATTTATTCGTTTTTACAAAAAAATATAAATAATATTTTTACATAAAAGTAAGAATAAAAAAGATGAATATTTTGTTGACAATATTCAATCTTCCTTTAACCTTTGCTCTAAAGCTTTAGTTAATAAAGGTAAAATTTCGCATAGATCTCCAACAATACCATAGTTAGCAAATTGGAAAATTGGAGCTTCGGAATCCTTATTAATTGCAATAATTATATCGCTACTTTTCATACCCACTAAGTGTTGAATTGTACCAGATATACCACATGCAATATAAATCTTTGGAGAAACTGTATTTCCACTCTGCCCTACTTGTTGTGACTTTGGAATCCAGCCTTGATCTACTGCCGCTCTGCTTGCTCCCACAGCGGCGTTTAAAACGTCAGCTAAATCTTCTATTAATTTGAAATTCTCTTTACTTCCAACGCCTCGTCCACCAGATACAATAGTATCTGCCTCACAAACTGGAATACCACATTCTGCAGCGGTTCCACTGATTATTTCTTTTGTTTTCACCTTTAAACTATGAAGATCTAATTTTACTGGAACTTCAATGATTTCTGAATTGTTATTACCTAAAACTGGTGCCATTTCCATGACATTTGGTCTCACCGTTGCCATTTGCGGACGAGTTGCTGGGCAAATAATATCTGCCATAATATTTCCTCCAAATGCAGGTCTTGTTTGCAATAATAATCCATCTCGAATTGATAGACCCGTACAATCCGCAGTCAGTCCTAATTCTAACGTTGCGGCTACTCTAGGCGCTAGATCTCTTCCATTTATAGTTGCAGGATACAAAACAATGTTTGGATTATATTTTGAAATTATCCCTGTAATAACAGAGGAATAAGTTTCGGTATAATAATCTTTAAGTGCTTCATGTTCGGCAATATATATTTTTTTGGCACCACGGTTGGAAAACTCTTGAGCAAACCTTTTTACATTATCTCCTAAAAGTAGGACACAAACTTCTTGATTTAATTCATCAGCAAGTTGTTTTGCTTTCCCTAATAATTCATATGACACATTTCTAATGTTTCCATCTTTTATCTCTGCGACGATCCACACGTCTTGATACCTTGATAAATCAACGTCTTCGATTTTTTTCCGTTGAATTGTTATTGCTTCCACATTACACTGATCAACGCATGCACCACAAAGTGTACAATCATCTCCTATTTCAGCGATTTTTTCTACAATAGTTATCGCCACAAATGGACATACTTTTTCACAGATTCCACATCCAGTACATTTTTCTTTATCTACATTTATCAATTTAAATCACTTTATCCTTTGATAGTAATTCAATTAATCTTTGAACCGAAGCTTCAGCAGTTTCTTCTTCAATTATAACCCCTTGTTGTCTTGCTGGGGGAGAATAAACTTTAATTACCTCTGTTAATGAACCATTTAGGCCATAATCTTCTTTATTACCTCCAAGTTCCTCAGCATCCCATGTAGAAAACGGTTTTTTGTTAGCTTTCATTATACTCATCATGGGAGGATTTGTAGGTTCAAATGAAGACGGAGTTATTCCAGTTATAAGTACTGGGAGTCTGACTTCTACAATTTTATATCCATCATCTGTTTGTACTTTCGCGGTTAGTTTTTTTCCTTCAAGTTTTTCAACACTTTCAACATAAGTTATCTGAGGAATCCCCAATTGAGCTGCGATTTCTGGTCCTACTTGAGCAGTATCTCCATCAATAGCTTGCAAACCACAGAAAATGATATTAAAATCACCAATTTTTTTGATACATTGCGTTAAAGTATACGATGTTGCCCATGTATCTGCACCAGCAAAAGCTCTATCACTTAGCAAGATTGCTTGATCCGCTCCTAATGCCAAACACTTAAGTAATGCTTTCTTAGCTTGTGGGGGTCCCATGGAAATTACTATAATCTCATCGCCCTCTTGCCTGATTTTGATTGCTTCCTCAAGGGCAAACTGATCGAAGGGGTTCAGGATACTGGGGACTCCTTCTCTAATTAATGTATTAGTTTCAGGATCAATTTTGACTTCAGTTGTATCGGGAACTTGTTTTACGCATACAATAAATTTCATAGTTTCACATTTATTTCTTTAGACTTAAATAAGGATATTAAAACTCAAAAAAAAAGTTAATTGATATACTATTTCCCTCTTTGATAATAAAATTCCAAATTCCGAAAAATTAAATAACAAAAGATTCATTGAAATAGACTGTTTATCCAATATTTACAAATTAGTAAATTAAAAATGAAGTGAATTTTAGTTGCCTACAATAAAAGTAAATGATATAAACATTTATTATGAAATCCATGGAGAAGGCTTTCCATTAATCGATATAATTGGATTAGCCAGTGATGTGAGCTGGTGGTTACCAGAAATAATAGAAGCACATTCGCAATATTTTAAAACTATAATATTTGACAATAGAGGTGCTGGGCGGAGTGATAAACCAGATATTCCTTATTCAATTAAAATGATGGCTGATGACACTATCGGTTTAATGGATGCATTAAATATAGAAAAGGCTCATATACTTGGAGCATCATTAGGAGGATTTATTGCTCAAGAAATAGCAATTAATCACCCTAAAAGAGTTGAAAAATTAGTTCTCTGCTGTACACATTGTGGAGGATCTAAACAGGTTCTTCCTTCAAATGAAGTACTGCAAAAGATGATGGCTATCCAAGGATTACCTCCAGAAAAATTTATTGATACTATTTTATCCTATTGTTTTACTAATGAATTCGTTAAAAATAACCCCGATTTTATGGAATCTTATAGAAAACGAACACTAGAATATGTAATCCCTCATCACGCTTATCTACACCAGGTTGAAGCAAATATGAGTTTTAATTCAGCTATGAAACTTAAAAAAATTAATGCACCTACCTTGATCATGCATGGAAGAGAAGATCTTATTATTCCTTGGCAAAATGCTGAAATTTTAGCAAATAGAATCCCTAAAGCAAAAGCTATAATATTAGACAATGTAGCTCATCTAATATTCAAACCAGACCCAAAAGCAGTACTCGAACCAACAATTGGTTTTCTAACAAAGAAAATCGAAATTGAAGCTATATAACTATTTTTTTTTATTTCAAAAAAGACTAAAAAAAATAAATAGTGTATAAAAAAATTTAATATTGTTTCTTACCAAGAATTTCTCTTGCTACAATCATTTTCATAACTTCAGAGCTACCTTCTGCTAGTGAGAATGATCTGACTGCTCGCCATGCAGCTTGGTCTACACATTCTCGTGTATATCCAAAAGCACCTTGGAATTGCATTACAGTATTAATGGCATCACAGGCCCATTCAGAACAAAACATCTTACCCATAGCAACAATTTTACTAGTCTCAAATCTACTAGCTTTTCCTTCTTGTTCTAAATCAATAGTATGTAATGCTCTATAACCCCAATCTCTCAACATATTTAATTTAGTATAATGTTCAGCTAATTTGAAGTTAATTCCTTGGTATTGGGATAATGGTTTGCCAAAAGACTTTCTTTCTTTTATATAAGCCATCCCATTTTCCAACGATTTTAGACCTGCAGAGGCACATATGACTGTGATTAAAGCACGTGCATATTCATATCCTTCGTGTAAAATATAGAACCCTTTATTCTCCTCACCAATTATATAGTGCTTTGGAATTTTTACATTGTCTATTGAAAAACCACCACAAGATATCCCTTCTCGTCCTAAATCATCTACATATGTAGGAGTTATCCCTTCAGCAGTTAATGGCAAATAAAAGCAAGTCATTCCTCTTGTTCCAAGTTCTTTTGTTTGATGAGCAATAGTAACATGACCTCCTCCGTACTTTACAGCTTCTCGTACACCACTAATATACATTTTTTCACCGTTAACAACAAATCCATCTCCATCTGGTTTGATTGTCGTGATAGTACCACCAACATCAGAGCCCGCATCACTTTCAGTTGTGGCGATACCTAAAAACCATTCTCCTGAGAGTGTTTTTGGGAAAATTTCTTGTTTAGCTTCTTCTGTACCATATTTATTTAAAAGATAACCCCACGATGCGGGAACCAAGTAATATACACATGTTGAACCAGTACAGTCTGCTCTTGCTAATTCTTCTGCGATGACTCCAGCACTTACAGCATTTAATCCGGGACCACCATATTTTTCATCAGCAGTACATGTCATAAGCCCTAATTCCGCCATCCCTTTAACTACATCTCTAGGAATTTCTTTAGTTTCTTCCATTTGAAGGGCAATTGGAGCAATTTTATTCTGCGCAAATTCACGAACAGACTCTCGAATCATATCTTGTTCTTCTGTAAACTTAAAACTCATGTTTCTTACCTCTTTGTTAAAAATTTAACTGTATACCATTAAATTACGAAAAATTCTTAAGGTTTATTATTCAAACAAAACTTAAAGTCATTAGGGAAAAAAGTGGGAGGTCTAATTTAAAGAGTATTAATTTTGTCTTACCTCCCTACTATCGTAAAACCTAGTTTTTGTAATAGATTTACAACCTGGTCTATTGTCGTTCAGATTGCTTAGTATTTTTGTAAAGTATTAAATACTGAAGAGGTTTAATATTATTTTAATGGATGATGATGTGGTAGGATATATAGTAATTCTTATTGTAATTTTTGGATTAGGTTCTACAGTGATTACTATTTTAAGTTTTATTTCTCTACTTTTTTTGGGATTATTTATACTATTAGTGCCATTGATAATTTTTGGGTATATAAAGTCAAGAAATAAGAGAAGATGTCCCTCTTGTTATGTTATAATGGTAAAATTAGAAAAAGAAGATAAAACCGTCTATCAATGTCCAGAATGTTCAAAAATTTTTAGAGATATTAAAAAAGAACCTAAAAGGAAAATAGAAAAACAAGATTATAAAAATTTTGAATGGTTAAAACATCAATATTTTGATTTGGAGAAATCATTACAAGAAATCGCAATTGAACAACATGTAAGCATGATAACCATCCAAAAATGGGTCGAAAAACTTGAGAATAAGCTAAGAGGAAATC
>JBHLLI010000176.1:5106-8008 GCA_048885765.1 Candidatus Hermodarchaeota archaeon | reverse complement strand
TGAGAGTTTGATACATACTTATTAGTCATGAATCTCTTTCTTAAAGTGGTTTTACCACAACCAGCATCTCCGAAAATAACAACCTTGAAAATAGCATCATACATATTACTTCTATTTGATCTCCTATGATAACTTTAGTTTGCAACCCTAAAAGCGAAAAAACTCTATTACCCACAACCCAAAATCATTTTCCTAACAATTAGGTAAATAGGTAATTTTTGCATTAAGATAATGCATTGCTATACATAATAACCTTAATATTTAAATCTATTTCAAATAATTTACCAGTCTTTTGTCTCTCTTGCTACAATTAATGGAAAATAAGATTACTGAAAAATGTTTCGATTTTATTCATTTTTGTCCTATGAATTGAGGGAAATCTCAAAAAATAAGATTTTTAAAGCATTGAAATAAAACTTGTTAATAATCCGGATGAATTAAAAGAAACTCTTTCATATTTTCTAAGGCTAGAATTTCTCTGGATACCAATTAACTTGTTTCTGATCGCTTTCATTGCTGCTGCGTCTGCTCATATCTATCTTATAATTAGACAGAAAAGGAAAAGTATTGTTTAAATCTGCAAGATTTATGAAAAACTCCTTCTTTTTTATTATTTTAAACTATATCAGAATAACATAATAGACACTTCAATTGATTGCTTTCTAAAAAATTTTTGATTTGATCCTGTGATATCCTAGCACCACATAAAGGACATTTCATTTTATTAAGTTTTAATTTAATTCTTTTTAAAAACCATGTTGGTATATCTCTTAGCTGAATAAACCATCTTGGCAAACATTTTATAAAATTTTGGTCATTTAGAAGAGATTTAATTTCATTTTCATCTAAGTATTCCAAATAATTTTCAGTTAGTAAATATTGTACTACTCCGGGGTACCCATATGCAAATCGTTGAATAATTGCCTGTTTAAACACTTTTTGGGCAAGAGGATCTCCTGCTTCTCCAAGAGCTCTCAATAAGGGGAATGCTAAATTACTGTGTAAAAGGCGAGTATCATAAGCGTTTTCAAACCATGCTTGCAAATTTGAACAATGTCCCCAAAATTCCACATCTGGAGGCAATTGATATTTTTTTGGATTTCCACTTTCCATAGAATGATCCAATTTATCAGCAGCTTCATCTATAGATTCAATTTCGTTATAGTCTGCATTCTTAGCAACCGGAATATTCAAGAACAAATATTTACATTGCTTAAATAGCTTCCCTCCAACATATATGTTAGTATTACCAGATTCTAAGGATAATTTCAGAAAATCATTAATTTTATACTCCGTTTTAGAACTTAATAAGCGGTGAAACGGTTTTAGAAAAAGTAATGTCTCATATTTATCAGCCAAATATTCTCCAAGTTTTTCCAAAATTATATCGGGATTTTTACATAGTTTTAAAGAACTTTTAAAGTCGATTGAACCAGTAAAATCATTTGTAGTTAAAATCAATCCTCCTCCTGAAAAATAATGGAACTCTTCTGATTTCTTATTAAAAGTAAGTAATATAACAGGGAGATCTCCAGAATATTTGAGAATATTGTGAATAATCTCTTCAAATCTCTTCCGATAGTCCGATTTTGAAAGATCTAATATGATAATGGCACCATATGAATTTTTAAAAAATGATGGATGGAGGAAATTATAATCCTTGCCATATGCGATATCCCAAAACAATAACTTTACCAATTTATTTGCAAACTTAATTTCTTTAGTAGAAAAAGAGGCTCCAATAGTTTGCTTATAATTTTCTTCAAAACCGCCTCTAGTGAATTTGGATACGAGGAATTCTTTTCCCTCTTCATTGTCACCGACTACAATAATTTTAAAATTCCATTTGTTGTTAATTCTTTCTTCAATTCTTCTGTCTGTAATTAATCTCATTTGAAGTAGTCTATGTGAAATTTGATCAATATGAACTATTCTATTACTATAAGAATTACAATCAAGTATAGCTAAAACAAGAAGGATCCCCCATATGAATAATAAGGTTACAATTAAGATCAATGGAAGAACAGATATTCCCATGAATATTAAGGTAAATATTCCTATTAATCCTATAAATATAAGGTGCTTTTCCGATTTTGAACTTATCATTTTTTTAATAAAACTCCTTCTGAAAATAAATGAACTTGAATAACTGATTTATTCGCTCTCCCAACTAATAACAAAAAAAATCTAACTATATATAGAAATTCAACTTTGCCGTATTAATTATAATATGGTGCGCTTCATAATATAGTTTTTAATGTGAAACATTTCTCGAAGTTCGAAGGTTCTTAAAAATCATAAAATAAAAAGGACTTTACTGTAGAGTAGTTTTTCTCTTGGACCTTTTAAAAAATGATAATTTTAATTTTCTTTATTTTTCCTTTTTTAGTATCTTTGAGATATCATGTGATGCTCGCTCACATTCAAGAAAAACTAAACCCAACTGTGCTTTTTCTGTAGTTGAAACTGCCAATACTGCTTGCTCTGAATTAAAAATTAATAAATATCCATCAAGTCCTTTAATAAATATCTGCTCAAATATGCCGATATCCATATCTACTACAGACCTTTCAGATAAAGAGAGTAGTGTTGCAACCATAGCAGAAAGTCTTGTTTCATTATACCCTCGAGGTAATATTGAAAGAATTGGAAGACCCTCCATTGTTGTAATTATCGCAAGTGTTATCTCTCGATTGCTCGCTAATAACCTTTTTAAAACAGCTTCCAAATTCTTGGTAATATTATCTTCTTCAGGCATGATGGCTAATATTAGCTATTTGGTTTTACAAAATTGAAAATAAATACCGTCTCATAAAAAATTGCTATATTATAGGTAAGTAGACTAATTATCTTAAATAATTTCTATTTATATATTAATGGATTAATGAACTTTTAATTTATA
>JBHLLI010000176.1:0-5006 GCA_048885765.1 Candidatus Hermodarchaeota archaeon | reverse complement strand
GAAGAATACTCCTTTCCTTCAAGTTTTTTCTCAATTACTCGAATACATTCTAATATATCATTCCCTGTTTTTTCATTAACTCGTTTGATTATTCTTTTTAATGCGAATTTTAGAGTACTTAGAAATTCTGGACGTCTAAATATTAATGAAGGTCTTAACATTGCTATTCTAGGATCTGATTCCATACTTGATAAGATAATCTTTTTCCCGTTAGGCTGTCTAAACAGGTGTAGAAGAATAATCTCAAGCAAAGTGGGAAACTTAAAAACACAAGATCTTAGAAATAAAGCCATAATCTTTGGATTAGTGACTGTATTCTTAATAAGGTCTGTAGATTCGATAATAGATTGAAATTCTTCGGAACTAAAGACTTGTAAGTACCCTTGAGTAAGTAGGTACTGAACTACAGAAGGATACCCACTTTCCAGCCTGAGAGCGATTTCTTCTTTGTAAATTTGCTTTGCCTTAGGATCCCCCGCTTTAGTTAACTCTCTCAACAATGGAAATGAAATATTACTCATAAGAATTCTTGTATCATAATCAAGCTCAACCCATGCTTGAATGTTTGAACAATGACCCCAAAACTCCTGTTCAGGAGTAATATCATGGACACTATCTAATCTAGGGCCAATCAATGGCTCCCTAATAATTCGGTTTTGATGGATATGAGTACTATATAATTTTGCTGCTTCATCTATAGATTCGATCTCATCATATTCGGGTATATTTTCCTTTGGGACATTTAGGATTAAACGAATGCATTGAATGAATCTCCTACCCTTTACATAAATATGAGTTCTTCCATGCTCCAACTTAAGCGTGATATACTGATTTATTTCTTTTTCTAATGTAGCTTTAGCAATGCGTTTTTTATATTGTTTTTCTAATCTCTTGAACGTCAGGGCACTCAAAAATATCGTACCGAACACAATAGTTATCATAATACCCAATATAGTTAAGCCATTCCAGATACGATCATATCCTTGGAAATGAGCGACTGTAAAAAAGAATACCACTCCAATAATTATTAAACTTATTATTAATCCTATTTCAATATTTCTCTTAGCTAGTTTTCTCATCATCTCTTAGATCACCGCCTTTCTAAAATTTAGGAATCTGAAAATATAATATTTTTTCCTCCCATTTATAGACAAAAAAATCTAACTATATATATTTCACATTTTTTTTCGACTTAATTTTTCTTTCTCCATCAAGATTTCACAAAGACCGAATTCAAATTAACAATTTCGGAATTTCTCAATTAATAACAAAAGAAAACAATAATCTAGGTGCTATATACTTATTTTTCTTTTTTCAAAATTTTCAATATTTCATGAGAGGCACGTTCACATTCAAGAAATAATAACCCCAATTTCGCCCTTTCAGTAGTTGAAACTGCCAAGACTGCTAACTTTGAATCAAAAATTAATAGATATCCATCATTCCCCTTAATATATAATTGTTTGAATCCTCCAATTTCCATATCCATAACTGATCTTACAGATAATGAGAGTAGAGCAGCAACCATTGCCGAAAATCTCGTTTCATCAAAACTTGGGGGCATTACTGAAAGAATTGGAAGGCCCTCCATTGAACTAATTAATGCAAGGTTTATCTCTCGATTATTTTCTAATAATCTTCTTAAAACTTTTTCTATTTCCTTTAAAAAACTGTTTTCTTCTCTTATAATTAATCACTTTACATAGATTTTTTCTATAATTCTCAATCTTTTTAATTGTTCAATACTAACTGGTAGCTCTTTATTTGGACTTCCATCTTTAATTTTTCTTAATAAGTCTCGACAAAACTCTAAAAGAAATTTTATATCCTCAGGTATTCTTATATAGTTATTTTCCAAATTTTTCATCATTCAATTGGGAATTTATGTATTGGATTGTATATTAAAGTATATACACTTGTATATTATTTGTATACCTAAATATTTAAATTTTTTGTTTCTAACGTTATTAATATAATTATCCCCACATATTTATATATGAGAATATACAAATAATATACAGATTAAAAAAAATTCAAAACTGTTAATCAGTAACTATAGTATTAAAGTAAAGAAAATCATAATAAATGGTGATATCTGATCACTCAATTTGAACTGAGTAATAAAGATCGCATATTAAATATTCTTAAAACTCAATCATTAACAAGCGATGAAATAGCAAAACAGCTCAGTTTAAGTAAACAAGATACACGCACTTATCTTCAACGCCTAAAAAAAAAAGAAAAGATAAAAACTCTTGGAAAACGAGGAAGGCAATATATCTACACCTATAAAGCACCTAAAGAATCTGAAAAACCTCAAATTGATACTAATATATTAGTAGAGGTATTAAAGGATTATCTTGAATCTGAACCTAGCTTTAAAAAAGAAGTAAAAAAGAAAATAACTGAACTTGAAGCTAAGCTCAATTCTCTTGCTTCTAAAACAAATGAGACATATGATGAACTGGAACAAGAGCTTGAAATGCTCCAACGTATTGAACCTCCTGACAAACAAAAAGTAAAAATGCCAGAATTTTTAACCAGACAAATGTTTGAAGCTCCTATATTAAATAAACTTGATGATCTCTTAGAAATATTAATAGATTCTATTCCAGAAGTTAAAGCAGCAGCCCTCGTATCTACTGAAGGGGAAATTTTAGCTTCTGCTTTACCTAATGACGTTGAGGAAACCACAATTGCCGTTATGATTGCCGCACTTCTTTCATTAGCCGAAAGTGCTATAAATTTGATAAAACATGGTGAATTTGAACAGTTGTTTATTCGAGGTAACGATGGATATCTTCTTGTTCTACCCGCAGGCCCCAATGGTGTTTTATCGGTCTCAACCACTAAAGATGTCAGACTCGGTTTAATTTATCTCGATTGTATGAAAGTCTCTGAACAGATCGCTAAATTAATCTGAATTACATCTCAATAAGAGTCAATTTTATAATATACGCCATCTCCAGTTAGTACAGTTTATAAAATTTAAATTTTCATAAATAATGAGGTCATAAAAACACTCTAAGAATTTTGAAAAAGAGCGACACATTGGACAAAAAATACTATAAAGCGTTCTTATTTGATCCGCTTTTAATCTTTTTTTTTTATTTAACTTTAGTAGTTCTATTATCTCATAGTTGAATTTATATCCACAATAACCACATACCCGATCTAGAGATAAAAGAGATTTTAAAAATTTGGGTCTCAATTTTAGTCCTTCTGCCTCTGCCAATGATATAAAAAACTGACAAGAAGCACATACCCATTTATTATCAGGAATTCGCTTACCACAATAATAACATAACTTCTCCATCTTCATGATACCTTAAGATTATTTAGCTAATAAATATATCTTTAAAGCTAAGTTCAGGTGATTCTTCCTTATTCTGTCAGTTTCAAATTTTTTTCTTAGGAATCAACAAAATTTATATGAAAATTTCAAAATAATACATTTGCTCATAAAACTTAGCGCTATTTTAAGACGAAAATTAAATTATGTTTAATTCTTAAATTTGTTTATAGCGATTTCCTACTCGATATAATTAGGTATTTTTTATATTGTCTAATCTACAAAATCCTCTATATGATGCTTACATGCATCTGATTACTTCATATCAATGTAATTTAGAGTGTAATTATTGTAAAGCAACACAATATGGAACAACGCCGTCAGAATTATATACAAAAACTCATCCCATTAATTTTTCTGCTTTAAAAAATGCTCTTAATGGTTTAAATAAGATTTATAAAATTACTCTTTCAGGTGGAAGGGAATTTACTATGTGGTTTTAAAAATTTCTTTTTTGCGGTATAAATGCCATTTCTTTTTTCATTTTGATCCAACCCCAAAATTGTTTTGCCCAACCTATTAATCCAAGATCATGTGAATGATAAACTTTAAAATTTGGGTCATGAACTATAACAAATCCTTTTGCTACCCAATGTTTCGCCCAATCATGATCCTCTCCCCCACCAGCAAATTTTTCATTTATATTATATTTCTCCCATAAATCTCTACGGATAATTGCATTTGTGAAGCCAAGTGCTCCTATTTTCATTTTTTTAGCGATGAAAATAGGAAACCATTGAAATAGGAAAATATGAAAATAAGGACCAAACCTTCCTAATTTCAAACTTTTAAAATTACTTATTATGAATCTTCTTTTTCCGAATTGCTTGCTAATAAAATACATAAGATTTTGAAAAAGAGATACTCCGTAGTGCATAAATGGATAGGCATAAACTCCTGCAACTTTTTCATTCTTAAAATTGTCTAAACCGTTTTCTAACCATTTATTATTGATTGGGATAGAGTGTCCACTTAAAAACACAATATATTCGCCAATACTTTCTCTAATACCAAAATTACAAGCATATGGATAGTTAAATTTTCCTTCTGGTATCTTAACAATTGTACAATTATATTTTCTAGCGATTTCAACTGTTTTATCAGTTGAATTATCATCAACAATTACAATCTCAAAATTTTTATAAGTTTGTTTTTTTAGCATTAACAAAACTTGTTCTAAGTATCTTTCTTCATTCTTTACTCTAATAATTATTGAAGTTTCAATGTCTTTAGCTTCGTAATTGTTACTAAATTTACTAGTTATTTTATTAACTTGTCCAATTTTTTTGCTTAAAATTTCATTTACCAGCATGAAAATTGACGTTAAATGTATTTTTCAATTACTTAGTTGGAATTCTCTTTTTTTTAAAAACTGAAATAAAACAAATCTATTTAATCTACATAAATATAAAAATTTTTATTGAAAAGTTCAATACCTTCCCTACTCCCCATAGAAGCGGTTTTTTTACAGGTTTAATAGAAGGTATTTAGGGAATTGGAAGTGTTGAAAAATTAAGAAAAAAATAAAATGCTGTAGAAGGGTTGGAGGGTTAAAAACAGAGTAAAGTAGAATATTAGGAGTTTGACCCTTCTACTTACTATAGATTAGGATTTTGCATAATATCATTTATTTGTATTTTAGGACCTGATAGAG
>JBHLLI010000175.1:0-8010 GCA_048885765.1 Candidatus Hermodarchaeota archaeon | reverse complement strand
AAAATAAAACCCCAAATAAGAGCAAATATATACTTGATGAACTTGCCATTATCAAAAATAAGAGTCCTATGATATAGATAGGTACACTTATAATCAGAATGTATTTTCGATTATATTTATCAGTTAATTTGCCAATCCAAGGCATTGGTATAAACTGCATCATCAAACCAATTGAAATAAATATTCCAGTTAATACAAATGAATTATTTGTAAGATCATAAAGATATGGTTGATATATTATTCCAAACATACCTATTCCAAATCCGTGGATTAATTTAACTATAGCTAGCGTTATTAGATTCCTACGTTTAATTTTATCTAGATTGTCCAGACTCATAATTAAATAGATCAATGTTTTTTTGATTTTTTTTCTTCATTTCTCTTCATTCTTTTTAGATTATTTAGGGCTACAAGGTGTCTTTTGTTTTTTTTTGCATGGTCTTCTAATCTCTGACAAGGAAATTCTAGACATTGATAGCAATAATCTAATTTTTTCTCATCTACACAGCAATACCTAATCCAACATTCTTTAGTCCAGCATTCTGAGATCTCGCCTCTACAAGTGCTACAATGAAAGTCTTCTGGTTTTACGTTATCCCACATATTCTCAAACATTTTAACTAAGCGATCTGCAGTCGATGGGCTATAAGGAGCAAGATAGATTTTACACTGAGTGCATTCTAAGCCACAAACGGAAAATATCTTCTTTAATTGAAAAGTTTTCCCTTCATGCATGAATTTGATTATCGTTTCTTTTAATAAAAATTTAATCTCTCTCGTAGTGAAATTTTTGGATATGATAGAATTAAGAATTTTTTTCTCACTAACAACATATATTGAGGAAGTAAAGATTTTTCTTATTTCATGGATTTGATTTTTAGAATCTCTTCTCGCTCTTTACCCTTTAGATTACGAATTGCATATAATGTTATTGTAGAGGAAACTCCCTTTTTTCTTAAATTCTTTACATAATTTAAAACTTTTTCTTTATTTTTCCCAACCATATTATCTTTAAGTGCCCATCCGACTGCTTTTCTAACCAAATCCTCTTTATCCCAGATCAAATTATTACAAAATTCCAAGAGAATGTCGACATAGTTACCTTCTACTCCAATTTTTCTAGTGAATGTAACTACACTAGAACGCTTTTTCCATATATGAGTAGAATTATTCCATTTTGTTAATAATTCTATAACCTTATTTGGATATTTTCTTAATAAAGGTTGCATAATATAAAGAGAAAAGGAATCAGTTGGCCCCCAACCAGTTAAATAACCGCAAATTTCATCTAATATTTCAAATCTTTGTGGTATTAATTTGGGCAGGCTAATTTCAAGTATTTTTAATCCAAAACTAGTCTGTGCAATATATTCAGATGTATAAAACATTCGGGCTAAATTTATTCCTTCTTTAAATGATAATTCTTTAAAGCTATTGGAAAATTTCTTAACTATTTTCTCAATTTCAGGAACTTTAAGTCCATATGCTTTAAGTTTATGTTTATTATAAATTTCCTGGTTCCAGATTAAGTATTCTTCTTTTGAATCAAATTTGTTAATCGCTTCTTTTTCAAGTTCATTCTCTATTAGCTTATAAAGACTTTCAGTATCCATTTTAATTAAAATTTTTAATTTTTGTGTGAATATTAAATAGAGTACTTAGTATTCTATCCCATATCTAGCATTAATCCCTTTTGAAGCGTAATAATGCTTTATCATTCTCATTTCTGTCACTAAATCGGCTAGTTCTTTTATTTTAGGGTGCATTTTTGGTCCACCTGTTAGGATTAGCTCAACCTTTTCTGGTTTATTTTCAATAAGTTCTAATACAGGTTCCACAGAAATTACGTTCATGGATATTGCTACTCCCACTTCATCAAGAATAACGATATCATAGTTATCACTCATAATAATCTCTTTTGCATAAGCGAGTGCTTTTTCTCCTTCCTCTTTATCGAAATCATTAGGTTCCGCAATAAGCTCGGGGCTACCAAATTGTTTTAATTCAAAATTAGGAATATTTTTAATGGCTTCAATCTCACCATATTTATAATTTCCTTTCATAAATTGAATCATATATACTTTAAATCCATGCCCTGTAGCACGTACACCTTGGCCTATTGCTGCTGTTGTTTTCCCTTTACCTCTGCCAAAATAAACTTGAATTAAGCCTTCTTTAAGTCTTTTTCGAATAATTATCTACCTCATCATTGAATTTAAAGAACTAAGTATTGAAAACATGTTAAATAGTTCAATATTTTATTCTTTATTAATTATAAGGACCTAGAAAAAAGGAAAAAAAAATTAGATTAATTTATTCATGAACCGTTCTTCGCCATATTTACGATAAGCATCCACCATGGATTCAACTGGTGTTTTATTTTCAACTTTATCAAGAATTTATCGTTTAATTGGACAATTATTTGAACAAACTCCACACACTATACGGTATTCCTCTTTTAGTTCTAAGTTGAACTTACTTCCATCCTTAATTGAAGGATAAGTGATGTGAGTAAGGTGTATATTAAGATATCAGTAATAGTCATGTTAATCTATTGAATTAACACTTTTTATTTGAAAATTAGAATAAGTGAGTATTCCTAATCTATGAAATTTTGTCATTATCTTTAACAATTCTTAATAAATGCTACATCTAAAGATTTTTTCACTATCAATAATCTTTAAGACAACACAAAATTAATTGATCATTATCGTATGATCTATCTTCTATCATTATAAAAGCATAGCTATACTATATATATTTTATCTTATAATTTAGTTTGTTCTTTATATTTGAAATTCTGCTAAAGATGTAAAAATTTGTATTAAGTTGGAATATGTGTATGAAAATTATTTCGCAATGGAAACTTTTATAAATAAAAAAAATAAAATGATAAATTATATCATTTAAATTAATATATACATTTACGCGAAATCCATGATTGACTCTAATGAGAATACTCAAGAAAGTATGAGATCAAACAACTTTTGACTATTCTTTTTAGATTCTATTTTATTTCATGAGATTTTTGACATAGGATAGCATCATGTTTAAAGATTTTGTAATACAGAATAATCAAATATTTATAAGAGAGCATTTACTTCTTAAAAGACTATCCTATGAAATGACAACAAGTAATCATAAGAACAACTTTTTATTTCAGCCCGATTTTGATCGACTGAATAATTCTTGTTCTTATGAAGTTATATCTGTGTATATTTTAAATTACTCCATTTAATTATAATAAAAAGTGAAGAATATATGAACAAAACTAGTCTAGACTTGAAATGTGTTTCATTTCCAGAATTTAATACAAAAGACTATGATGATAATTTTAAAAGTCAAACTCAGTTCATGGAGATTTTTCGACAGAAAAAAAAAGAATTTCTTCAAATCATTTCCACCATCAAGAAAAATTATTATCATATGAACTATTATTTAACTAATATAGATTCTAAAATCCTTAATCTGGATTCAAATATTGGTAGAATTGTAGGAGAAAAACATTCCAGGGTAGAATTTTATTCTGATCCAAAATCAAGAGAACAATATGAAGAAAAGCTTTATAACAACTATAAGGAAAATTTATCTGAAAGTGGTGAAAATAATGCTTCTTTTCGCTTTAATAAGAAAAGTTACTACAAATTCGAACAACAACAGAGAGAATTATTACGAGAATTCTTTAATAATCCACCAGAAAAACATTTTGAAAACTTATGTGTAAAAATTATTAAAAAAATTACTGGGTATAATGAATCCGTTCTCTTACAGACATTCATCTACAAGAAGACAACTCTAAAACAATTTTCTTTAAAAATTGGTTCACGAAATCTAAACTTTCAAATCAGAGGGAATTTCTTTAAAAAGGAGCTCAAAAATCAACAAAAAAAGTTCATCAGAGACTTACAGAAAAAAGAAAAAATCTATAGCAATGTCAATAATCAAAATATTCATAACAGAGATGGATTTATATGGAAATTTGTTAATAATCCTAAACTTGTAATTAGTTTACTTCTAAAAACCATACCAGTATTGGGTCTTCTTTTTTTCATATGGTTTTTTTCCTCGTCCTCTTCACTTTTAATCTCTCAGGAATTAATCTCTCAATTCCTTTTTTTAGCAATTGTTTTTTACTTTTCATTTTTAATATTCATCACAAAAAATCGTATTTTGACTCAACAATGCTTTATGCTTCTTCTTATTACGTCGATAAGTCTACCTGTCTTTTTAATATCTTTAATTTCAATAAACTGGTTTGATTTTGCAAGTCTATTTATCCCAATTTACTCACTTGGTCTCTGTATTGTTTCTTATTTCGCTACATTAAGACAAATCGCTTGTTCCTCGAAAGAAAAAAAACATAAAATCCTTCAGAAAATAGCTAAAGTAAAATATCACCAAATTAAATTTCCCTTATTGTGGTTCTTCCTATTCATTTTTACTGTGAGCTTATTTTACGTTTTTATTATGGCACCACAATTACAATATGTGCCAGTAATTTGTATTATCGTATCAATTCTTTTTTTTACTGTAAAAGCTAAGCATATAAAAAGAAAATTAATTAGTTTTCTACAGAAGAAAAAAAATAAAAATAGTAATAGTCAAGGAAGTAAATCTCAAGAAAGCTCTCCTCAATTTGAAGATAGAAATGTGAGAGCTGTGCTTTTAATTATTATTTTTTTAACTTGTTACCCATTAGTTTTTGGAATTAGTTCTTTAGTTAAAATTGAAAGTCCAGAGATGAATTTTGCTAAAATTCCAAATTATGACAGAATAAAAAATTCTGTAGATTATACTACTTTAGAATTTTATTCTTCTCTTGAGAGCTTGGAGAGTATCTCTATTAACGATAAATTTGTAATAAAATGTCAAATCTCCCCACTACTAGGTGAAAGTGTTATAGTACAAGGTCGTCTGATTCCAAAAGATATCATTCCAATTGATGGATTCAATATAAAGGATTTTTATAGTGTTTCTTCGCGGTATGTTAGTGGACCATTAAAAAATCGTGAGTTGCTAACCCATGTTTCTTTAGATAAACTTAACTTAGCTCCAGGAGAGTACCAATTTAAGTTATATTATAATGTTTTAACCGGTTTTGGTTTTAGAACGGCTCTTCCTAAAACTTATGATTTCATAATTGAGAAAGATAATTTAGAAATATTACCAACTAAGCCATACGACTTAGGAGTGGGTGTAAATTATGGTGCTGTGTATACTTTTGACAATGAAGATTCATGGAAAATAGTTTTTAATGGTCAATTAACAAATTCACTACATGAAGGTATTCAAACTGAAAATCTTACAATATATCTTGAAAATAATAACCAGTGGGAGGAAATTACAACTATTGCAACAAAGGAAAATGGCTCTTTTTATTATGAGTATGAAAAATTTGGTTCATTTGGGGTAAATACATTAGCTAAAATTGAATACGCTGGAGATGATTTTCATAAACCGCTAGTTTATGAAGAATATGCAGGATTAGAATTTTCAATTGATGGAGGAAGATTTTTCATTGATGAGGATGGCGATGGTTATCCAGAATGGCCATTTAGTCTATATGATATACTTAATGCATTAAATCAACAAGATTATTATATTTCAGATTTTCTTGATTTTTTTGCAGAATTTAATGATGGATTTGGATCCATAACACATGAAACAATTCATGATTTTATCGGTACATTGGAAGGAAATACTACATGGACTAATGGAATTCGAGATTATGGTCTTATATTTGATGGAGATGGTAATATTGCGAATGAGAATCTTGATTATATACAGTTCGGAGATATATTAGATCATGTCTTTGGTACCTCCAATAACAAGTTTGTGGTGACTGGATGGTTATTTCTTACATCTCTAGCTCTAAATACAAGTGATCATGAAGTCCAAAATACATTTTTCTCAAAAAATGGAAGTCTAGAATTCGGGATCAGTGAGGAAGGCTACCTACAGGTATATATTAATACTCAAAATACAGAAGCTACTGGAGAATATGGTACTTTTGGAGGAATTGCTATAGACACTTGGACCTACATTGCAGTACGTTATAATGATGGTGATGTGGATGTGTTGGTAAATGATATCTGGTACACATCTGCTATAGGCACCGCAGAGCCATGGAATAGTGGTGGAAGTTTGGCAAACGGGACAAATATTATTGTCGGTGCCGAACTTAATAATTGTACCAGTTTCAATGGCAGATTAGATGAAATTTCGGTATTTAACCAATCAATTTCTAATAATGATATTGAACATCATGGATTGCGGACCATACCAAAATCACTGGATTTTCATGCAAAATTCGAAGAATGTATTGGCTCCTCAACATTTGATGCAGTGCATAATTATGAAGGTACCCTAAATGGAGATTCCGTTTGGGCAAGTGGATATGATGGTTATGGTATTAGTTTTGATGGTGAAGGAACGATCACAAGGGAAGGAGGTAGCGGAGGAGGTTCTGGATTTCAGATTGAAACAATCAAAGTATCTGATGTGGATCAAGCTTCTTGGGTAGATGTAATATTCCAGAATACATATATAGAAGCAGTAGTGATTGGAACATTGGAAGTTCCAGGAGGATTTGATCCTGATGATACTTCTGTCGGTGCAAGAATTCGTTCAGTTACTTCTACTGGCTGTCAAGTAAAGGTTGCTGTTCCAGACTATAATTTTGGTACAAATAGCACATGCAATGGAAATATTTATCTTTTAGTGGTAGAAGCAGGCCAATGGGAAGAGTCAGGTTGGCCAAAAATAGAAGCAGGTAATCATTACACAGAAAAAGTAAATTCAAAAAGTGCTTGGGGTTCACCTGATGAGATAAGTTTAAACACCACTTTCTGGGGTTCCACAATCGCACGGTTCATGACTTCTGTAATTACAGAAAACTCAAGTGCTACAGGAAGTAAGTGGATAGAATCTTGGACGAGTAATGGAGCGCAGGCAAGTCCCCCTACAACTTCTGGCTTTTATCTTGGAATGAATAGTGCAGAATGTAACCCTCAAGATAATCATCCTGGAGAAACCATTAGTTACATAGTTATTGAGGATGGTAATTTTAACGTAAATGGTTTACATATCAAAGTTGGACGGACTGCAGACACCATTGAGGAATATACTCATAATAATCTAGTATCTCACGGTTTTGGAGCAACTCCTATATGGGGAGTCGCACAACAAATAGCGATGGATGGAGGAGATGGTAGTTGGGCTAATTGGGAAGATAATCCTTTCACATCAACTCAAATCGAACCATATACACAAGAGGATAGATACGATTCTGAAACAGGACATACTTCTGAAGAAATTGATTATATTATATCCAATACTTCTTCATATTCATATTCAGCTATTATTAGTGGTGAGATTATATATGAAAATTTTGATTATGTTAATTTTGGAGATATCTTAGACCCAATATTTGATAGAAATGAATTCACAGTAATGGGATGGGTAAATCCAATTTCATTTAAATCAAATACAAGTAGTAATGGTGTGAAAAATGTGTTCTTATCAAAAGGCAACATTTTAGAGTTGGGAATAAATGAGAGTGGTTATTTTCAGATCTATCTAAATCCAAATAATGTTGCTGAAGCGACTGCTGAATATGGTGTAGCTGGAATAATTCCAACAAATCAGTGGACATTTATCGCAATCCGTTATTTCAATGGAGATGTTGATGTAATGATCGGAAATATGTGGTATAAGTCAGCACTCGGTGATACCCCAGAACCGTGGAGTGGCGGAAGCGGTTTATCTAATGGCGCTGATTTTATTGTAGGCGTAGAGTTTACTGATTACTCTTGTTTTAAAGGTACACTTGATGAAATCATGGTACATAACCGATCATTAACTTTTTCTGAAATTAAAAGCATTGGACACGAGTTTGAACTACAATGTATGGCATTAAAAGAAAATGGTGCAGGAGGATGGACACCAATTACAACCTCAGGGGAAATAATAGATGGATACGTGAATTTTGAATGTGATAAAATTTATGGT
>JBHLLI010000174.1:0-8292 GCA_048885765.1 Candidatus Hermodarchaeota archaeon | reverse complement strand
ATTCGATCAGCATTAAGAACAGTTGAGAGTCTATGGGCTATGATAATAGATGTACGATCAGATAAAAGAACTTCAAGCGCTTCTTGGATTATCGCTTCTGTATAGGCATCTACACTTGATGTGGCTTCATCAAGGATAAGAATATTAGGGTTTAATAAAAGTGCCCGAGCAAAACTAATAAGTTGTTTTTGTCCGGCAGAAAGACCTCTTCCTCTCTCCCCAATCTCAGTTAGTAATCCTCTTGGTAAGTATGCGATTAACTCTTCAGCATGAACAGCTTTAATAGCATTCAATAAATCTTCTTCTGATGCATCTCTTCTTCCGTAACGGATATTTTCTTCTATTGTTCCAGAAAATAGAAATACATCTTGATGAACCATACCAATATTTCTTCTATAGAAATCCAATTTGATGTTTCGAATATCATACCCATCAATTTTGATAGAACCACCTTGAAATTCATAATAGCGAGATAAGAGTTTTACTAAACTTGATTTTCCAGCTCCAGTATGTCCCACTATTGCAAGTTTTTCTCCCTTTTCTATTCTTAGGTTTAAATCTTTGAATACCCATTCACCTTCCTTATAATAAAAATTCAAATTTTCAAAGACAATTTCTCCTTCTAATTTCTCTACTTCAATAGCATTTGGATTTTGCTTTACCTCAGGTTCTGAATCTAGAATGTCTAGTATTCGTTCATATGCTGCCATACCAGCACTTAGTTGAGGAAAAAAGAGAGCAACTACCATAATTGGACGGAAAAATCTCTGAAGATATAAAATAAACATATAAATTGTCCCGGGATTTGTTATTCCTTGAATTACAAATTGGCCACCATAATAGACTATAATTATTAGTGTAATTCCTGCTACTGTCTCAAGTAATGGTCTCCACATATGAGTGGTTGCAGTTAATTTAAATCCTGTATTAAAATAATTTTTATTTGTCTCATTAAACTGCTCAGAAACTGTAGCTTCTTGGCCATAACTTTTACATACATGTATCCCTTCAATTGATTCTACCATTGCGGCATTGATATTCCCTATAGACTTTCTATAATTCCTACTTACAATTCGAGCCAATTTTCTTAATGAAAACATCAAAACAATTATAATAGGAACGGAAGCTAAGGTTATTAGAGCTAATGTTAGATTTAGCCATAAAAGAATGGCAAAAGTTAAAATACTAATAAGAAAATTACCGACTGTATCAGTTATTAAGATTGTTGTATTTCCAAAATCTAGAGCATCATTAGAAACTCTCGAATTTAATCTGCCACTTTCATATTTATCAAAAAAACTCATATCTTGCTCTTGTAATTTATCAAAAATATCCATGCGTAGAATATCAAGAAAGAATGGTGCAAACTTGCCAATTTCTCTTCTTTGGAAAAAAAACATAACCCATATGAGTATCGATAAAATTATGTATGTTAATCCCGCACCCAAAGCTAAAAATATATTTGGATTCAGATTGGATAACTCATCAATAGCAAATCCTATTAATAGAGGATTAATAATTTCTGCTATTGCTGATATTAAAACAAATAAGGAAATTAACAATATATTTCTTTTAAAATGAGCTACCCGTTTTATATAACGAATAAACAACTCCCGATCTGAATACTTCCTTTTAATTTGTTCGCTAAATATTCCAGAATAGATACCCACTTATTTTTCCCTCTCAGAAGTTGTTTTTATCATTAATTCAGGCAATGGTAACTGTTTTCCAAATATCCTTCTATAATCCTCCGAGCTTTGCAATAGATCATTATGATTACCTTCTGCTACAATTTTTCCATGCTTTAATACAAGAATTTTATCAGAGGTCCTAATTGTGTGCAGTCGATGAGTAATTATCAAAGTAGTTCTATTTTTTAATATATTTTCCATAGCCCGACCAATTTTTTCTTCTGTTTCACTGTCAACTGCAGAAACAGAATCATCAAGGATAAGTATCTTGGGATCTGTTAGAAAAGCTCGAGCGATGGCAACTCGTTGTCTTTCTCCTCCGGATAGTCTAGTACCCCTCTCCCCTATTATCGTATTATATTTTTCTGGAAACTGTTGAACAAAATCATCAACATAGGCAATTTTTGCTACTTTCATTATCTCCTCTTGTTTTGCTTTTTGGTTGCCAAAAGCAATGTTTTCATTTATTGAACGTGAAAATAGATAAATATCTTGTTCGATATAACCTACATGTTTTCTTAATACTTGAAGGGGGTATTGTCTGATATCTACACCATCTATTAAAATTGTTCCTTTTTGTGGTTCATAAAGGCGTAAAATTAATTTTACTAGTGTTGTTTTTCCACAACCTGTAGGACCTACGAGAGCAATTCTCTGAGAGGGTTCAATAGTAAAAGTTATATCATTTAGAACAGGGGGATTTGCCTTATCTATATTTTTATAGGAGAATGAAATATTCCGAAATTCAATTTTCCCTTTAAAGTCTTTGGGCCATTCAAGTAATTTATCGTTACTATGTTCACTCTCTTCCCTTGAGAGAGCATTATATAGCCGGGAACAAGCAGCAAAACCACTCATCATATCATTGGTTGCCCAAAAAATAGTACTTGTAGGGTCTATTAGTGTTATTAAGAGTAGATTGATCGAAGCTAAATTACCGATAGATAAGGTATTCTGGAAAACAAAAATAGTACCTATGAAAAATGTAGCTCCTATAGCAATATAGAGAACCAATAATGGATAATATTTAGATTGAACTCTTGTTTCTCCAATCCAATTGTCTCTAAATGCATATACTGCACGACTGAATTTTTTTCTTTCCACTCTTTCTGCGGTGAATGACCTAACAACTGCTGCTCCAGTTATACTATCTTGTAAAACTACTGCCAAATTTGAATGTTTTCTTAACCGTTCGGACGCATAAGGTGAAATTTTTTTGCGATAATATAAGATATAATAAATATATAAAATTATAAAGGGTATAGTAATTAATGCTAATCTAAAATCAAGAAACTCAAATAATATAACAACCGATATTACGACTTGAAAGAATGGATAAATATAAAAACTCCCATGTGACACCATTGTATTAACAATCCTTAAATCGTTAGTTGCTAACGCTTGTAGATCTCCGGTTCGAGTATTGTCATAATAACTAAGTGGTTTTAATTGAATAGTGTCAAAAAATTCTTGCCTCATTTTCTGCTCAGTCTTTAACCCTAGATAATGTCCCACCATCATGGTAACATAGTCCATAATGTTACGAAAAAGGTAAAGTGAAAGTCCTACAAAAATCATTATTATTAAATAAGAAAAATCTTGAAATGAAAGCAAATTGTCAATAATATCCCCTAGAACAATGGGTATAAGAGTCCTTGTCAATGTAAGGACAGTAATCCCAATTATGACACCAATTACTAAAAATTTTTGTCTATAAAGATGATTTAAAAACCAATTTCTATAACTCTTATATTTTTTGATATAAAAACTCATAACTATTAACTATTGTATTCTAGACTCTTTGAAAGAAAAACTTAAAAAACTTAATTTTTTACATAACATCTAATATTCAATAATTTCTAAATCTTATTTATCAAAAATTAAAATCTCAAATCATCAAAAACATTTATTTTTAACATCTCAATAGAAATGTTTATATACCTACTTATAAAATATTATCTCATCCGAATTTATCCAAAAATTACATTAAAGAATTTAATTAAAATTAAATTAAAATATGAGGTACTTTAATAATGAGTAGAGAATCTGCTTTAATAAAAAGAGAAATTGCAATTATTGCTATAATTGTTGGTTTAGGCGGAGGACTCCTAGGAGGTTGGTTCATACCCTCTCCTCTTGTTGGAACACGTACTCCATTACTTGATATAATTATTACACGGGATCAATTTATTGTAGGTACAAGTGCAGATTACCCACCATTCGAAAATAAGACTTATCCTGGTGGGGTGATTGTGGGATTTGATATTGACCTAGCTCAACTGATCGCAGATGAGATTGGTGTTCCACTTGAAATGGTTGATATACCCTTTGATTCTTTGATTGCAGCTTGTAGAGCAGGTACTATCGATATGATTGCAGCTGCAATGACGTATACTGAAGATCGTGCGGAAAGCCTCGCTCCTTCTATAACATATTTTAACGCTGCTCGAGCAGTGATCGCACTGAACGATTCAGGAATTACTATTACAGATATATCTGATGTTACTTCATATACTGTTGGTGTGCAAAAAGGTACTGTAATGTATGAAGAATTAGGACCTGACGGTTTAGGGATGACGGTTGGAGTAGAACTATTTTTATATGATAATGCAAATGATCTTATGGTAGCTTTAGATACTGCTGCGATACAATTAGCATATGTTGATGAGCCGGTTTTTCATGCTTGGAAAACCGTATATGATATTGAGATATTATATGATTCTGGATCTGATCCTCTAGCTATGTGGACTAGACATGGGGAACCTGAACTATTATATGTAATGAATAAAGTTATCTATGAGAGCTACATGGACGAATCAATTTATGATTTGATAAATTTATGGTTTGGTAACGTTACAATCTGATCGATATGACCAACATAATAGAAGTTTTAATTTATATCATTGGAAACGGATTACTATTAACTTTAATTCTTACAGTATTAGGTCTATTGTTTGGATTTTTGCTTGGAATGATATTAGCACTAATGCGGGTTTATGGGAGTATAGAACTCAATTGGCTAGCAAGTGCATATGAGAAGATATTTCGAGGTATACCACTTCTGGTATTAATCTACATTTTTGGTTTCGGATTGTCGGGACTATTTTGGTACTTAAACCCGTTAGATAGACTTTTTGCTGGTATGGTCTTATCGCTTGCTCTTCGAAGTGGTGCTTATCAATCTCAGATATTTCGCGGTGCTATTCTATCTGTTGAATCAGGACAGGAAGATGCTGCCCGCGCGGTAGGTATGAGTAAACTTCAAACATTTCAACATATTATATTACCCCAGGCTTTACGACTAGCCGTACCAGGGTGGTCAAATGAATATGCAGTAATTATAAAAGATACATCTTTTGCTTATGCAGTCGGAATTGTTGAATTGACAAAAGCAGCATATGATTTTTCCCGTGCTTTTCCAGGAACCTGGACATTAACTATTGGGATATTAGCAATTCTGTACTTCCTACTAACTTACCCTGTGACAAAGTTATTTGGTGAAAGACAATCAAAGAAACTTAAAAAATTAGGAATGGGAGGCAGGTAGATATGAAAGAACCAGTTATAAGAGTAGTTGACTTGTGGAAATCATATGAGGATTTACAAGTCCTTAAGGGTGTTTCATTTGAGTTAGAAGAACAAGAAGTAAAAGTTATCTTTGGACCAAGTGGTTCTGGTAAGAGTACATTACTTCGTTGCATCAATATGTTGAATCCACCTGACAAAGGAGAGGTATATCTTCGTGGAATGAACATAACAACATCAGGAGTAAATCTTAATACCACACGAACAAAAATAGGTATGGTTTTCCAACACTTTAACTTATTTGCACATTTAAAAGCAATTGATAATGTGAGTGTTGGTCTTCGACGAGTTAAAAAATTACCAAAAGAAGAAGCCCAAAGCAAGGCACTTCAAGCCTTGAAACGAGTTAAGATGGCCGAATGGGCAGATCACTACCCTGCAGAACTATCTGGAGGTCAACAACAACGTGTAGGAATCGCACGTGCTTTAGCTATGGAACCTGAAGTAATTTTATTTGATGAACCCACATCTGCTTTAGATCCTGAATTAATAGGAGAAGTTCTTCAAGTAATGTTAGATCTTGCTAAATCAGGCACTACAATGATAGTTGTTACTCATGAAATGGGATTTGCTAAAGCTGTTGCATCAGAAATGATCTTTCTGAGTGAAGGTACTGTTGTTGAACGTGGAACTCCTCAGCATTTCTTCATTTCACCTAAATCAGATAGAGTAAAGAAATTTCTTAAACAACTTGAAGTGTTATATGGAACGCATGAAGATTTATTAAAAACAAGAGATGAGGAGGACAAATGATTTTACAATATAATCCTATACAAGAAATAATAACTGTATTGGGATATTGGGATCGTCTCTTGGTAGGATTTCTTACTACAATGTGGCTATACGGATGGGCACTAGTGATAGGCTTTTTTCTTGGACTTTTTTTAGCTCTTCTCCGACAATATGGAGGTGTAATCCTTTCTAGAATTGCAACGGGTTATATTGAATTTGTTCGAGGAACACCCTTAATTGCCCAACTTTTTTTCTTATTCTATGGATTAAATATTCCTGTTGGAAATTGGGCTATAATAGGTAGATTTACTCTTTTTGATACAGAAATTGTCTTCGTTTTCCTAAGCCATCGTGTTTTATTTGGGATAATTTCATTAAGTCTTAATAGTGCAGCCTATCAAGCAGAATATCTCCGAGGATCTATAATGTCAGTAGGTTCAGGACAATTGCTGGCTGCACAATCACTGGGTATGTCAAGACTGGCTGGTATTCGCCATATTGTGTTACCACAAGCATTACGTAGAGTTATTCCTTCATGGTCTAATGAAGCAGCTTATTTGCCTAAATATACTGTTGTAATTACTTTAATTGGGGCGACTGAACTTTTTGGTCAAGCTGGAACGATCGTTTCAGATACTGCAATATCACTTACTACGTATATAATTGTCGCTATTATATTTTTAGCAACTATAGCAATTATCTCAAAAGGTTTAGACTACATTCATAAACGAACGGGGATTCCAGGTTTATGATCATTAAACTATAAATACTAATTTTCTTTTTTTTTAATCTTTAAAATAGATATAATCATGACTTATCTTTTTTTATTATAATTTTTTATTTTTATGGAACATTATAGAGTCTTAACTAATTATAATTAAAATCTTGAGTTATTTGAGAATTATTGACTTACGTTCTGATACCGTAACCAAACCATCTCCCGAAATGTGGGACGCCCTAAAATCACTTGACGATTCCAAAATTGGAGATGATGTTGAACGAGAGGATCCAACTGTCATTGCGTTAGAAGAAAAAGCAGCTAAAGTAATCGGAAAAGAAGCAGCATTATTTGTTACTTCTGGTACACAAGGAAATTTAGTTTCACTGCTTTCACAAACAAATCCAGGTGATGAGATACTTTTAGAAGAATTAAGCCATATTTACAAAAATGAAGTAGGGAGTGCCGCTCGAATTGGAGGATTAATGATAAGAACTTACTCCTCAAAAAAAGGTGTCCCTTCATTTGATCACCTCCAAACCTTGATTCGTGATAAAGATGATATACATGAACCACCAACAACTCTTTTTTCTGTAGAAAACACTCACAATTATCATGGAGGTGTTATTGTACACCCTGAAATATTAAAAAACATGAGGGGGTTTTCAGATAGAAATAGTTTGAAATTGCATTTAGATGGAGCTAGGATATTCAATGCAGCTGTTGGTTTGGGAGTTCATGTCACAGATTTTACTAAACATGTTGATAGTGTTATGTTTTGTTTATCAAAAGGGTTATCTTGTCCAGTTGGCTCAATAGTTGCAGGTTCAAAAGAGTTTATATCAAGTGCTAGAAAATATCGTAAAATGGTTGGAGGAGGGATGCGCCAAGCAGGAATTATAGCTTCTTTTGGACTGGTCGCGCTTGAGACAAATTGGATTAACAGGTTAGAAGAAGATCATAAAAATGCAAAATTATTAGCACAAGGAATCGAAACTTTTAATTTGCCTATAAAAGTTCATAAACCAGAAACAAATATTGTAATTGTTGAGCTTTTAAGAAAAAGTCGCATCTTTAAAATTGTTAATCAACTTGGAGAAGAAGGAATACTATCATTCAATATAAGTAAAGAGAAAATAAGATTTGTTACTCACTATGGAATTAATGAGGATGATATACAGTTTTCTATAAAAAAAATAGGTGATACTCTAAGCAAGTTTTTGAAATGAAAATAAAATAAAAAAAAATTAGGTATTAGTCCTTACGCAATTCTAAATCTTTTGAGTTATCTTCAATTGGATCATAATATTCAATATCCATTAATCCGCCTTGTATTTCATCTGCCCAGTGAACTTTTATTGGCATTCCAATATAGGTATCTCTAAATTCAAATCCAGGAGATAATTGTGCTGGGTATGATGTATCTGCCCCGTCTAATTGGGCACAAACGATAGGGCGTTCTAATACTTCACCCGTTTCAGGATCTTTTAAATAAACAATTGTATATGAAGCTACCTTTCCAGTTTCTCGTAAATCAACCCAACGATCAGGTTTTACCATACATTT
>JBHLLI010000173.1:0-8455 GCA_048885765.1 Candidatus Hermodarchaeota archaeon | reverse complement strand
GGAACAAATGAGCCTTGGTTTAATATTATGTATTTTGATGATGAAAGGTATGAAAAGTTCTTAGATATACGTATAGAATATTTGTTAAGATTAGAAAAACTAGCAAGAGAGCAAGAACTGAATGCTAATAACGCATTTGTTTATTTAGATGCCTCATTACCTCTAAAATCGATTTTTGAATTGAAAAAAAAAAGGATATAAAAAGGATTAACCTTCATTTTCCATTTTTGTAAAGAAATATAGCTTTTTATACAAAAAAGTACTAATATTTACTTAAAACATATTGAGATTTTGAATTTCTCAATTTTATGCAGTATTCAAGAATAAGAGATTTATCTAATATAGAACTCCTTAAAGATAAATGTAGGTATGAGGAAGCTCTTCAAGAATTGGAATATATTGAAGAAAGTAATGATCTTTCTACTTATGAGCGGATTTCTTGCACTGTCCTCAAATGCTCTCTATTCTTTGAAATAGGAAATTATCGGAAGGCTCTCAATATTATAGACCAAATATCTCAAGAAATTAAAGAACTTAAATATAATCTCCATTTAATTGATATTTTTACTATTAAATCCTATATTTTATGGAGACAAGGAAAACAATTTGATGCTCTTAATTTGATCGTAAATGGTGAAGAATTATTAAAATCAATTCATCATGAAAATCCAGCAGAATTAAATAAAAGAGCGGCTAGGTTAGCAGATATTAGAGGTTGGATTAATATATATGAAGGAGACATAAATAAAGCAACAGAAAACATGGAATATAGTTTTGAACTGCGAGAAGAAGTTGGTGATCAACGAGAAATCGCTTTATCTTACTACCTTAAAGGAAATATTTATTTCTACTATGGAATTGATTGGGATTATTCTCAAAAATGCATACAGAAAGCTTTTGAACTTGCAAAAAAAACCGATTTCAAATCTTTAATGTCAATGTGCTTTACAAGATTAGGAGATTTTCATTTTTTTCATAGTGATTTAGATCGAGCTTCTGATTTTTATAACCATGCTTTTAAACTTGCAAAAGATATTAACTATAAAAGGGGAATTGCATTTTCGCTTGGCGGATTAGCATACATTTATGAACAAAAAGGAAATTTAAAACGAGCTTTAATTTTTGCAGATGATAGTGTCAAGACATCTCAAGAGATGGGAGATATCCTTGGCATGAATGAAAATTTGGATACATCCTTTTGGTTTTGTCTTATTAACAATGATCTTAAACGAGCAAAATATTATTTAAGTCGTTTGGAACAAACAATGGCGAATTTTGATGTCAAGATTAAAAAAGTATTCTTTCAATTAGATAAAGCTTTAATATTGAAGACAAGTTCATTAGTAAGCGACCAAGTAAAAGCTAGAGAAATTTTAAAGGAGTTGGTTGAAGAAAAAGCATTATTCGAAGCCTCCATATTCTTCGAAGTCGCATATAGAGCTTTACTAAATCTTTGTGATTTATTGTTGGATGAATTGCGTAAAACTAATAATTTAGAATTATTAAAGGATATTCAAAATTATATAAGTCAGATGTTAGAGACTTCCAAGAATGCAAAATCATATTGGTGGTTAGCTGAGACTTACATGTTACAGGCAAAATTAGAGTTAATCACATTAGATTTGAAAAAAGCTGAGGAATCAATAACTCAAGCTCAAAAAATAACTGAAAAATGTGGATTAGTTCAATTAAATGAAAGAATAATGATTGAACAAAGTGAATTACACAATCAAATTAGTAAATGGGAGACATTACGGAATTCAAAAGCAGAAATAACTGAACTAATAGATTTAGCCCAGATTGACAATCAATTGATTCGCATGCTTAAAAGACGATATAGCTTGGAATAAACTAGTCTTAATTAAATCTTTTATTTGATCTCTAATTATAATACCCTGCAACAAGAGATATTGAAATTTGAGTGTTCTCGAAAGATTAGATAAAAAATTTTTTGAAAGAGATACTAAGGTTGTAGCGACTGATTTATTGGGAAAATATTTAGTAAGAGAGAATCCGAAAGGTAGACTAATCGGAAAGATTATTGAAGTGGAGGCTTACCTTGGACCAACCGATAAAGCTAGTCATTCTTATAATTATAAAAAAACTGAAAGAACAATAACTATGTTCCTGAAACCAGGAACTCTCTATATTTATCTGATTTATGGACTATATTTCTGTTTAAATGTCATAACTGAACCAGAAGATATGCCATGTGCAGTTTTAATTCGACAGTTGTTCCCTATTGATGGAATTGAATTGATGATTAAAAATCGAAATGCGAAAATAGGAAAAAATTATCAAAATTTAATTGATGGCCCTGGAAAGCTCTGTATGGCTTTTGATATAACAAAAAATGAATTTAATGGAAAAGATTCTTGTGCTAATAACTCGAAATTATATTTTACTGAAGGAGAAATTATCGAAAAAGATTCTATTATCAAAAATAAAAGAATTGGTATAGATTATGCCGAAGAGGATAAGGATCGAATGCTAAGATTTACATTAACAAATTATTAATTCAAGTTTTGCTTTTTAATTGATACTTAGAAGTGAGATTTCTACTTTTTCCTGCTACAAATTGGACATTAGTGGATAAATTTATATATATGAATTATTCCTTTTTCCTTGTAGCTAAGGTTTAAGGATAATTAGAGGTTTTATTAACATGAAGGATGCATTAAAGTTTTTTCAAGCTTATATAAAAGAAATGATTGATGTTGGTGGAAATAATTTACCAAAAGCAATATCTTCAAAATCAGAAATTAAAAATTACAGAAATGCAATTTATAATATCCATAAATTACTTGATCTTCTAAATCCTTTATTCAACGTTTTTGAAGATCAATTAGATGATATTGATTTGTCTTTTTTGTAAAGAAATATAATTATTTATACACAAATGTATTAATAAATACTTAACTGTAAAAATAATTAAGATTATAAATTCAACCTTAGCTTTAATCATATGTTATATTCAAGAACTAAGGAATTTTCCAATATAGAGCTACTTAAGAATAAATGTAGGTACAAAGAAGCTCTCCATGAGATAAGTAAACTTGAGGAAAATGAGGATCTTTCAAATTATGAACAAATTTTTTGTTGTACCCTTAAGAGTTTCCTTCTATTTGAATCAGGAGATTATAATAAGGCTCTTAAACTTATAGACCAAATATATCAAGTAAGTCAGAAATTGAAACCTAATATCCATTTAATAGATGCTTTAATTATTAAATCACAGATTTTATGGAGAAAAGGAAATCTAGAAGAAACTCTCGATTTGATTGCCAATATTGAAGAATTATTAAAAAAAATATCTCACGAAATACCAACAGAATTAAAGAGAAGATGGGCTCAATTATCAGATATTAAAGGCTGGATTTATTTATATGAAGGAGATATTAATAAAGCAACAGAAAACATGGAGAATAGTCTAAAACTGCGAGAACTAATCGGTGATGATCGAGAAATTGCTTTATCTACTTACCTAAAAGGAAATATTTATTTGTACTATAAAATTGATTGGGTTTATTCTCAAAAATGCATAGAAAAAGCTTTCGAGCTTGCACAAAAAACTGATTTCAAATCATTAATGGCATTATGTCTAGGAAGATTGGGAGATTTTTATTTCTTCGGAGGTAATCTTGATAAAGGTTTTGAGTATTTTAACGAAAGTTTTAACCTTTTTAAAGATATAGGTCATAAAAGGGGAATTGCATGGGCACTTGGCGGGTTTGCTTATTTTTATGAGGAAAAAGGTGACTTAAATAGAGCTCTAGAATTTCTTGATAAAAGTGTTAATATTTCTGAAGAAATAGGAGACATCTGGGGAATGACTGAAAATCTGGATTATTGTATTTTGTTTACTCTTAATAATAATGATCTTGAGCGAGCAAAATATTATTTTAATCGTATGGAACAAGTAATGGAGCATTTTAACATCAAGATAACAAGAATATTTTTTCAATTGGATAAAGCCTTACTGTTAAAAACAAGTCAATTAGTAAGTGACCAAGTAAAAGCTAAAGAAATATTGATGGAGCTGGTCAAAGAAAAAACGATACTTGAAGCAACTATATTTTTTGAATCCACATATAGAGCGCTTCTTAATCTTTGTGATTTATTACTAAATGAATTACGAAATACTCATAATTTAGAATTATTAAATGATATTCAATCTTATATACGTCAGATGTTATATACCTCCAAAAATGCAAATTCTTTCTGGTGGTTGGCTGAAACCTATCTATTACAAGCAAAATTAGATTTAATTACATTAGATTTAAAAAGCGCGGAGGATTCAATAACTCAAGCTCAAAAAATAGCCGAAAAATTTAGTTTAATTCAATTAAATGAACGAATATTAATTGAACAGGCAAAATTACATGACCAAATCAACAAATGGAAGTCATTACGCAAATCAAAAGCGACCATGACTGAACTAATAGATTTAGCCCAGATTGAAGATCAATTAATTCGCATGCTTAAGAGACGATATAGTTTAGATTAACCTAAATCTTTATCAATATAATAATTTATGCAATAACTTACATATTTCAATTTATAATTTCTTATATAAGAGATATTGATATTTGATGCTTTTTAAAAGATTAAATAGAGAATTTTTCGAAAGAGATACCAAGATCGTCGCGTCTGATTTAATAGGAAAATATTTGATACGAGAGACTTCTAAAGGCAAAATTATTGGAAAAATTATAGAAGTTGAGGCTTACCTTGGACCAACCGATAAAGCTAGTCATTCTTATAATTACAAAAAAACTGTAAGAACAAAAATTATCTATATGAAACCAGGAACTCTCTATATTTATCTAATATATGGATTATATTTCTGCTTAAATGTCATAACTGAACCAGAGGGTATACCCTGTGCGGTATTAATAAGAAAATTATCCCCTATTGATGGAATTGATTTAATGACTGAAAATCGAAAAGCTAAGATAGGAAAAAATTATCAAAATTTAATAGATGGACCTGGAAAACTATGTTTGGCTTTTATTATAACTAAAAATCAATTTAATGGAAAAGATTCCTGCGCGAATAACTCTAAATTATATTTCACTAAAGGAGAAATTATCAAAAAAGATTCTATTATCAAAAGTAAAAGAATTGGCATTGAATATGCTGAAGAGGATAAGGATCGAATGCTAAGATTTACGTTGACAAATTTCTAATTCAAGTTTAGCTTTTTAATTGATACTTAGGAGTAAGATTTCTACTTTTTCCTATTACAAATTGGACATTAATGGATAAATTTATATACCTGAATTTCTCCTTTTTCCTTGTAGCTAGGGTTTAAGGATAATTAGAGGTGTTTTTAACATGAAGGATGCATTAAAGTTTTTTCAAGCTTATATTAAAGAAATGATTGATATTGGTGGAAATAATTTACCAAAAGCCATATCTTCAAAATCAGGAGCAAAATTAGGCCAATTATATAAAAAAAGGGGATTAACATATGATATTGGAACAGTACTAAAACAAATATATACTGCTTTAAAAGCGAAACCAATTATAACGCAATTAAATGAAAACACTTATGACGTTATTGTAAAATACCCTAAAAGATTTTGTCCTATAGGGGGTTCTCATAATCCTACTCGAGCTTCAATTTTTCAAGAAAATATTTGCATTCCCTATACAAAAGGATTTCTAAATGAGATTTTTCCTCAATATCTATTTCAAGAAAATATCTTAAATTGTATCCCTCTTAATAACCATAAAACTTGTCATTATGTCTTAACTCTTAAAAATAAAAATGATGCAGAGTAAACCTAACTTCTTATCCCGATTTATTGCCTAATGAATAATTTTCATAATAATTTTTAAATACTTTAAGATTGACAATAATCTATAATTTTCTTAATTTTAAACAATTACCTCTTATTATCAAAATGTCAAAGAATAGAGATGCTTTAAAATTTTTTCAAGCTTACATTAAAGAAATGATTGATTTAGGTGGTGCCAATCTCCCTAAATCAATTTCAGCTAGTTTGGGAGCAAAACTAGGTAAACTGCTACAAAAAAGGGGTGTAACGAGTTTAGAAAATAGTTTAAAAAGAATTTACAATGTTCTAAATGCGAAAACAACTATTAAACCCATAGATGATAACACATTAGAAATTTCACTTAAATATTCACATAGATTTTGCCCTATTGGTGGTAAGTACAATCCTGATAAATCAGAACTTATCCAAAATACAATATGTTATCCATATACTGCTGCTATATTAAACTCCTCTCATCCTGAATTTAAATATTCCGCAGAAATTAAGGAATGCATACTTAATACTAACAATAGGCATTGCAAATATATACTCTATAAAGAACCAAAAAACTAAGATGATTTTAGGGCAAATATTCTAATTATATTAATTATCCATATAATTTTGTGGTGTTTTCACATTATCTACACTTTTATACTATTCACGATAGCATGAATACCAGTAATGAAGCCTCATTGTGTTATATGGGAACCCTTTCAAGTTGGCAGCATGAACATGATAGAGTTTATCATACATTAAGGGTATTTGGCAGAAATATTTATCATGAACTAGATATTGAAGTTTCTTATAATGTTCATATCTTTGATGAGTATCTGTTTCCGCAGCTGTAGTTGCTAAGAGACTTGTTATTTCAGGCTCATTAATTCCCCCAAAATTCATCGAAGATTCTGGATTGACTAAAGGATCAATCATGTTAAATGTTTCATAGTAATCAGGGTACCACCAAATATAGTAGAGATGGAGTCTTTCACGATGATTGATTCCGACATCTAAATATTGATCCCATGATAATAATTGTGGGATAATTTTAATTCCAATTAATTCCAAATCTTCGGTAAATCGCTGTATAAGTAGTTCCATGAAATGGTTACCCAATTCCACCCAAAAGTTAAAGGCATAATTAGTAAAATTAGCAGTGGGTAATGTCCATCCTGAAGCGTTTGTAGTTGGAATAAACTCTGCAGCCTTCCAGAGATTTTCGTCATTACCCGGAGTGAAATGTTCACCTATTTGAGTTCCTACCTCCCAAGGAACTCCGGTGGTATACCCATACCCCATACTCTGCATATATTGCCTTGCTTTTGGTATATCATAATTAGCAGCTTTTACTGACGCGTTGTGTGCGGGAAATCCTGGGGGAACTAAGGATCGAGCTCTCACAACTGTGTCTTGTTGTATTTCTTTTATAACATAGCTATAATTAAAAGCGTATGATATCGCCTTTCTCCAAGTAACATTAATAATTTCATTATTAAATTCAATATAATGGTATTTAGTACCATTAATATATGGATGAATTCCATCTCCAGTTACAATTATATCTGGATCAGCTTCAAAATGATGTTTAAGTGAGGCAATTCCTTGACCTAACCAGTCGATATCTCCGGCTAACATAGCATTGTTTGCTGTGACATCATTCCGATAATAGATATACACAATGCCATCAAAAAAGGCACCAGTTCTCCAGTATCGTTCCCATCGGGTAAACCGTACCTCTGAGTTTGGAATGTATTTTACTAATTTGAATGGTCCTGTCCCAATTATTATATCTTCACTAAGAACTAACATTCTATCTACTGGAGTCGAATCAGGATGTACTATTGAGCTTGCACTATAGGCTAGTAACCCTTCCGCAGGGGTAAATGGAGCATTTAATACGAGTGTGACTTCTAGCTCATCCATAGGATTAACATAACTTAACGTATGATTAAAGATAGGAGTTAAACCTGGAGGTTTGTTAGGAAATTTATATAAAGAATGCGGTGTAGCCATAATATGTGGTGTAGCTAAGGTGCCTGTCGCATTACCGAAAAAATTTATTCGTTCAAAAGTATGCAGAACACATTCTCCAGTAAGTTTTGAGCCATCGTGAAAATACACTTCATCATGTAGCTGGAAAGTAATGTTGGTACCGAATTTTGAACTTTGAAAATCCCAAGATTCTGCAAGTCTTCCTATAATGGGCAATTCAGGGTCAGTTAAATCATAAGTAACTAAAGTTTCTAATACCTGACTAAATACATTATTTGAATTAGAATCCCAAGAATCACACGGATCCATTGTAAAAGGATTACCTCTACTTACAACTTTAATAGTTTCACCATATTCTTCATTTTCAAATCCTGCAAATATAATAGCTAAAATTATATTCCCAATACCAGAAAAAATTAACACAATGGCTAATATGATTATCGATAAATCTTTCCTTTCCATTTTACTATTAGGATCTCTAAAAATATTTTTAATAATTATAATCTTATTTTGTTTCTATTTATTTTTTACAATTTAGTAACTAGATAAGTTATCATAGAAATATCAAGAACAATAACAGAAGAACTTCCAATTAAAGGATTAAAAAATGTAAATGATAGGAACGAATTAATCAACTAAAAAACCTGAACCTCGATATCAATCCTACTATTATGACCATAAGA
>JBHLLI010000172.1:0-8545 GCA_048885765.1 Candidatus Hermodarchaeota archaeon | reverse complement strand
AATGCCCATTCTCCATTTCGCATAATTGGTTCTACATTACCATCTTTAGTAATTCCATCTACATCCATTTCCCCTGAACCAAACATACAATCAATATGTATTAAGCTATTATTTCCTCCTAAAGCGGTAAAATCTTCATCGCTTAATTTTTCACCATCTTTGAAACTAAATTTATAACCTCGACCTAAAGCGATATGATTTGAAGCATTTTCATCAATAAGAATATTATAGAATAGTAACCCTGATTGTGATATAGGTGATTTGTGTGGAACAAGTGCAATTTCTCCTAAATAACTTGCTCCTTCATCTGTCTGAATCAGTTTTTTAAGGAATTTTTCCCCTTTTTTAGCACTCACTTCAACAATTTTTCCGTTAGAAAATTTTAATTGATATTCTTCTACCAAACCTCCACTAAAATAAAGTGGTTTAGTGCATTTTACAAAACCTTCAGTTTTTTTTTTATGAGGTATAGTAAATACTTCCTCTGTGGGTATATTCGCAACAAAATTAATCCCATTTTGACCTAGCATGGAAGCGGCTTGCCATAAATGACCCTTAGGCAGTCCTATTCCTAAATCTGTTCCAGGTGCTTCAAATTTTAGAGTATCATATTGTTTTTGGTTTAAATAATTTTTTCTTGAAGTAAGTTGGTTTACATGATCCTTCCATGCAGAAACTGGATCATCACCTTTAATACGACAGATTTCAAAAATAATGTCCCAAAACTTAGACTTACGATCCTTTTGACGATGTTCTGGAAATACTTTGTCAACCCACCCATCAACTGGAGCTGTAATTACTGACCAATTCGTAGTATTTTTAACAACATAATTCATAAGCGGTTCAACATGTTTGAACGCAGTCTGTTGGAGTGATGCAATTTTTTCGGGATCTTCATCAATGAGTAGATTAGGATTTTCGGCATATATAACGAGCATCGCATCACCAGTTTCAGCAAAATTTACTGCTGTATCAACATTCCATTTTGGATATTCTTCAAATGTGTCATCATGAGCATTCTGAATTCGGATTAATTGCAAAGTATCATCATTCCAATTTACATCGACTAATCTTGCTCCTGCTTGATAAGCTTTTTTAACTATTACACGAACTAATGGAGCTAATTCTAAAGACACACCATTAACAGCGAATATAGGTGGTCCAATTAATAATCGTTGGCCTGGTTGTAAATTAAGCCCAACTTTTATGATAACTTCAGCAAACTTTTCTAGATTCTGCTCAAATTCTGTTGACATTCGATTTAATTAGTATTTTTAATATTTAATTAAAAAATTGTTCTATTTTCAGATTATACCTTCCATATATTTATATTTTGTTTGGAGTAATACCATTTTCAAATATTTTTAGTCAAGATTTTTATCTATTTTTTCATTAGAATAATTTATGTCGAAAACAGAGATCGTTAAATTTGAAGATTATGAAGAAGGGACTTCTGCTTCTTGTAGTAAAACCATTACTGAAGCCGATGTAACTCTTTTTGCGGGAATAAGCGGAGACTTTAATCCTCTTCATGTGAATGAGGAGTTTGCAAAAACCCAAATGTTTGGAAAAAGAGTAGTTCATGGAGCGTTTAGTTCAGCATTAATTTCAGCAGTACTCGGGGTTCATTTGTTCGGCCCAGGAGCACTTTATGCATCCCAAAAAGTTGTTTTTAAGAAACCAGTGTACATTGGAGATACTTTAACTGCTGTAGCTACAGTAACAAAGAAATATACAAAAGAAGGTAAAAGTGGGACCTTACAATTTCTTGACGTTGAAACTAAAGTACTAAACCAGAAAAATGAAGTTGTTACAGATGGAGAAGCACAAGTTTTAGTCATGTAATTTTTTTTCTTTTTTTTTTTTAAAATTTTGACAATACGTTATAGTAATGATTTCTTTTATATACAATATATTATTATTTCAAACTCATGAAAAAACAGTATCTTAGCGATATTATGGATCATCCTCTTTTGGGAAAGCTACTACCAGTAGATTTTAGTCCTTTAAAGACATGCTCCTTCAACTGTTATTATTGTAGTTTAGGAAAAACTACCAAAATGACAATGGAAAGAGAGGAGTTTTTTCCAGTTCAAGATATTTTTGATGAAATTGATTTTTATCTTAAGAATAATGACCATCCTGATATTATCTTCCTTACTGGAAGCGGTGAGCCTGCCTTATATTCTAAATTTGGAGAATTAGCGAGAAAAATAAAAGAAAAATACCCTACCGTAAAAATAACAGCCTACTCAAATGCTTCTTTATTAAACAATCCTGAAGTGCGTAAAGATTTTTGTGAATGTGATATTATGCAATTTAACTTGAATGGGGTTAGATCTGAAGAATTTCAGAGAATTAATCGGCATCATGGTAAAGTAAAAGTTGAGGACATTCTAGAAGGGTTGAAAAAATTCAAAGCAGAGTCTAATAAACCGATCTGGATTCATTCTATTTTTGGAGAGAATTTCAATGTTTCTGAGGAGAACATAATTGGATTGCGAAATTTTATTGAAGAAATTGAACCTGATAAATATATTGTTAGAAAATTTGAAATTAAGAATGATGTACAGCCATTAAGAGATGAAACTATCAAATTTATTAAAAGTCAGATGGATTCATTAAATTGTAAATGTCATTATATGGGATTTGATTAGTTTTATATTGATTAAAAATACTACAGTTCTTTTCTATAACTCTCAAATATTAACAACAATCCAATTATAAATAAGATGGGAACAACTATATCTGATAAATTTATTAATATCTCTAATATTTCAGAGATTCCAATATACCCGTCCAAGGTCTCTGGTTTAAGTAAATAACCCACTCCAAGGATTACAGTACCAAATATAACTTTTAGAGTGTTTCTTTTCGTAGTTCCCGTATTTTTACAAAATACTAAAAAAACTAAAAAGAGACTAAAGGTTGTACTAAAGAAAATTAAGATTAAAATTATATTTGGAATATTTGTAAAAGCCAGGACTAATGTAATTATAAGAGGAATAATCCCAGCATAATAATGCCTCTCGTATGTAATTTTATTCATAACTTTTTCTAAATGTATTATTTTTGTCCAGAATGGAAAAAAAAAGATTAAAATTCTAACTCTTAAAAGTATATAAGAAATTAGATTATTGAATGACAAAAATACCGATATTATTTTTAAGCAACTTTCGATTCCAATAAAAATATAGAACATTTCCCAAGAAAATAAGTCATTGTAGAAGTGAAAGTGATTTTGTTTAGAAAATTTCTTAGAAATATATAATTTGTTAATAATATTCATTGCTAGAATAATACATAAGATACAATTAAGCAAATATATCAATACACTAATTAATACCCATTCCAAAATTATTACTCCAATTCTTAATTATTATTTTGGGATAAACAAAACTGTAGGCACTAAATTTCCTTTGAGAGATAATCTCTCATTATTTGCAAGATTCACTAATTTAGATGCACATAAGTTAATTTTATCCTCAGCAGAATCAAGATTAAACAATTTTCTATATCTTTTTTCATCAGGATTAGAAATTGTTTTTCTTTGCCACTCTAAACCTAAAGCATTTGCTTGTAATTGCAATCCTGCTAATGCCATCCCTGCTTCAATCTCGGCCCAGTATTTTATATTCATGACTCTATGCAATAACCCAGCACACGGTTTTTTTCTATCAATACATAAAAGAATAGCATAATTGGATAAATTTACACCAAATTCTTCTTCAATTTGTAATTTAGAATTATCTGATGTAAAATATTGAAGATAATGATCATATTTTATTTCGTCACTCACCTTTATCCACCTGTTTAATGCTGAATAACCAACAGGATTATAAATATATGATCCTTTCGGTAAGTTAGCAAGATCCTCCACAATCACTATTGGGTATACAGCATATCCAGCGCAACCTGATGCATGAATTCTACCATATCCATTTTTTTCCAATGGATCTCGATTTCCATGAGTTGCGTGATCACTCTCCCCTTGACAAGCCCATAATAATTGAGAAATCTCATGTAAATTGGTATTATTTGGAGATTTGTTTTCCACTTGATTAAATATAGCTATATCTAATTTTACTCCTTTATATTGATTCTTATAAAGAGCACGATCCTTATAGCATGCTGGAGTATCGAGTAATATTGTATCATTCTCCATTTCTTTTTGCAAAGGATCTAATGTATCCTCTAATAAAGCACTACGATCTCTTTCCCGAACTGCTACTGAATACAAAAAAACATAATTTTGATTGAGTTTATTATTAACAATTTTATTAAATTTCTTAGGAGCTCTAGCACGTTGAGATACCCCAAGACCCATACTTTCTGCTTTCAGTGATAAATATTGCCAAATAAGCCCTACTTGGATTAAATCATCTAAATCAATCGATTCTTTCCAAATTAATTCTGGATAAAGCTCCATTGAATATTGGGTTTTTTCTTTATCACTAATTAAGGTTAACTCATCATTTTTATACATGTATACTCCTTCCGAATATTCTGTTCCCTTGGGTAAAACTAAAAATAAAGATTTTAAGGGAACTGCTTCGTTGGCTGATTTACATATATTTAAAATTTCTTTCATAGGTAAAATTCTGCCTGATCCAGAGCAATCTTTACGACTTGCTAAACATCCTTGTAGACTCATTTTTAATCCAATTTTATTATTCTTTTAACTATACTTAGACATTGATATCAAATTAAATTTGTTATAAGTAATTTCTAGAGGAATTTCCCATAAATATGGGAAAAGGTAAAATTTTTTATATAATTTAGATGTTTAAAATAAGATTAAAATATTTTTGAAATCGTTCTGATTCATTAAAACAGAGAATTTTTTTATATAAATGAATATGTAAATGAAAGGAGGATTATTGAATGACTTGGCTTAATATTGGAGAAATTATTAATGTTAATGCGAATAAATATCCTGAAAAACTTGCTTTGAAGGATATTAAACGGCATTTGACATTTAAACAGTTAAATGAAAGAACAAATAAACTTGCTAATGGAATTCTTAAGAGTGGAATAAAAAAAGGAGATAAGGTAGCAATATTATCTAACAATTGTATTGAGTTCATGGAGCTCTATGTAGCTGCTGCTAAAGGAGGATTTATTACTGTACCATTAAATTTTCGTCTACACCCAGATGATATCTCCTATATAATCAATAATTCAGATGCAAAATGGTTGTTTGTCGAGTCCAGATTTCAAGATGCGACTGAAAAAATTTGGGAGAGAGCTGAAGAATTGGGATTTGAAAATGTACAACGTGTTTTGATTTCTGATAAACCCGCAGAAAGTTGGAAATTTTACGAAGATATTGTAGAAATCGGAGAAGATACATATCCCTCTGTAAAAGTAAATCCAGAAGATACATGGGTTATTCTTTATACATCTGGAACAACAGGAAAACCAAAGGGAGTTATTCGCTCACATCGCTCTTATATTGCATTTTTCTTAATTAATGAAGCCGAATTCTCATTTACACCTCAAGATTATGGATTGATTCTGATGCCATTGTCGCATGTAAATTCCACTTTCTATTCATTTGTCTTTACTTATCTAGGGGCTCCAGTCTATATTCACATCGAGTATAAATTTGATCCAGAAGAAGTTTTAAAAATTATCAGCCAAGAGAAAATAACTTTTACATCTATGATTCCTACTCATTACAATCTAATATTAAGCCTTCCCGAAGAGGTTAAGCAAAAATATGATCTTAGTTGTGTGACAACTCTATTGACTTCTTCAGCTCCAGCTACAAAGCAAATGAAGTTAGATGTAATGAATCTTTTTAATAAGACGAAACTTTTTGAAGCATATGGGTCAACAGAGGCAGGACTTGTCACACTTCTTAGGCCTGAAGACCAAATGAATAAGTTAGGTTCAATTGGAAAAGAATGTATTGGAACCGATTGTATAAAACTCTTAGATGAAAATGGAAATCCTGTACCTGTAGGAGAAATTGGTGAACTGTATTCTCGAGGTCCACAAATGTTTGATGAATATTATAAATTACCAGAAAAAACCATGGAATCTTTTAAAGGAGAATTTTTTAGTGCGGGGGATATGGGAAAGAAAGATGAAGATGGATTCTATACCCTAGTAGATAGAAAGGCCAATATGATTATAACTGGTGGAGAACATGTTTATCCTTCTGAAGTTGAAAAAGTTGTTGTCTCCCATCCTTCTGTTGTAGAATGCGCAGTGATTGGCTTACAAGATTATAAATGGGGGGAAAGTGTGACAGCAGTCTGTGTATTGAATAAAGAAATGTCCTCTGATGAACTTAATAAAGAAATGCGTCAGTATTGTCGAGATAAATTAGCGAGATTTAAGATTCCAAAGCAATTTATGACTATAAAGTCTGAAGAAATGCCTCGAACTGGTTCTGGAAAAGTAATTCATAGAATGTTAAGAGAACGGTTTAATAAACAAATTAATAATGAATAAGAAATTATCAAAATACCAAATATAAATTAAATAAGGTTATAATTAAAATGTCTTTCAAAAATGCTTATGTACCATATGGGCAATATTGGAGTACTCCTTTTTCCAGGTGGCAAATGAGTTTTCAAAATCTCCATGCAATTAGGTTTGCAGCAGATACAACCAAACGATTTTTAGATGAAAGAAATATTTCATCTAATGAATTTGATCAACTAATCTTTGGTTTAACAATTCCACAACTTAACTGCTTTTATGGAGGTCCATGGCTAGCAAGCATGATTGGATCTGAAGCAACTACTGGACCCATTATTAGTCAAGCCTGTGCTACTGGAACCAATTCTGTTTCAATCGCAGCACAACATATAGAAACTGGTATTAACCAGAATGTTCTTGTTGTGTGTGCTGATAGATGTTCTAACGGACCACATCTCGTATATCCTAATTCTCAAGCTCCAGGAAGTACATTAGATTCAGAAAATTGGGTATGGGATAATTTTGGATATGATCCTTACGCAAAAAATGCAATGATTGAAACTGGTGAGAATGTCGCAAAAGAAGTGGGAATTACTAGAGAAGAACAAGATGAAGTGACGTTATTCCGTTATAATCAATATCAGGATTCACTAAAAAATGACCAAGCCTTCCAAAAAAAATACATGATGGGGTCCATAGAAGTAAAAGATCGCTCAGGCAGAAAAGTTTTAGCTACAGTTGAAGGAGATGAGGGAATTTATCCAACTACTGCAGAGGGTCTCGCTAAACTTAGACCTGTACTTCCAGAAGGTACAATAACTTATGGTACTCAAACTCATCCTGCTGATGGAAATTCTGGGATCATTGTTACTACAAAGGAAAGAGCAGATAAATTAAGGAAAAGGGAGGATGTTGAAGTTAGGATTGTCTCATATGGAGATCATAAAACCAAAAAGGGATATATGGCAATGGCTATTGTCCCAGCGGCCAAGAAAGCTTTAGAAAGTGCAGGTATTTCCATCACAGATGTATCTGTAATCAAAACACATAACCCATTCGCAATTAATGACGTATATTTCTCTAGGGAAATGGATGTTGATTGGAAGAAAATGAACAATTATGGTAGTTCTTTAATCTTTGGTCACCCTCAAGCGCCTACAATGTTAAGAATTATTATTGAATTAATCGAGGAATTAGTAGAGAAGCGTGGGGGTTATGGACTAGCAGATGGATGTGCTGCTGGTGATACTGGTGCAGCTTTAGTTTTCGAAGTTAAAGTAGATTAAATTTTTTTGCTTTAATTTATTTTTTTATTGTTATTATAAATTGAATATAAGGTTTCTTGAATGCTAAGAAAGAAATTAGAGGTTTCAAAGGATTTAAACCAGTTAATGTCTGATTACTATCATGAATTAGATCGTGCTTCAAAAAATGATAATGAAAAAATAGCTTGGTGCTCAAGCGTAGGTCCAGCAGAGATTTTGAGAAGTTTAGATTTCAAAGTTTATTTTCCCGAAAATCATAGTGCGATGCTAGGCTCCTCTAGAATGGCTACAGATTTAATTCCATATGCAAATGCTATAGGATATTCCCCTGAAATTTGTTCTTATCTAACTGCGGATATAGGAGCGTATTTAAAAAACGTAACTCCCTTATCAAAAGCTTATCCCGACATACGAAGTATTCCTAAACCTGATGTGCTTGTATTTAATACAAATCAGTGTCGAGAAGTCCAAGATTGGTTTGCTTGGTACGCAAATGAATTCAAAGTTCCGTTATTTGGTATTTCTACACCTAGAACAGTTGGAGAAATTACAAATTCACATATTAAATTTATAGCTGAGCAAATGGAAGGATTAGTAGAAGATTTAGACAGAGTATCAAATACTAATTATGATCTCAAGAAACTTAAAGCGGTATTGGCACTCTCACGTGAATGTTCAGATCTGTGGAAAAAAGTGTTAGATACAGCGGCAAATACGCCATCCCCTTTTACATTTTTTGATGGTACGATTCATATGGGTCCTGCTGTCGTTTTGAGAGGAACTCAACAAGCGATTGATTACTACAACATTCTTTTATCTGAATTAAATGAAAGAATCACTAATGGAGT
>JBHLLI010000171.1:0-8618 GCA_048885765.1 Candidatus Hermodarchaeota archaeon | reverse complement strand
TGAAATAAATAATTGTTTTTATTTGTATTTTTAATACTTCATAAAAAATATATTACTTTAGCTGAACATGTTCAATTCTTTTAAAAAACCAAATTTGTATTGTTCTTAATTTAATCTTCAAATACTGCTTTAGTACTTCTGCTTTCCTCAATGGTTACTTTGATTTTTTTGTTTTTGTATATTTCCTTTAGTTGATTATGAATATATTTCGCCAAAAGTTCACTTGTAGTTGCTGATAATGGTAAAAAGAACACATCTTCTCTGGGGAACACATATCTCTTGGAAGATGTAATAACTTCTATAGAATCTTTTTCCTCTCTTATTTTTAATTCATCGGAACTTCTTGGTATCAGAACATGATGGTCAATTGGTTTCACTATTGAAATTATTTTCGCTTTTAAATCGGTGAAATCCACAACAAAATTATTTGTGTCAAGATTATCACTCAATTCAACAGATACATAATAATTGTGCCCGTGTAATCTAGTACATTGGAGAGGGGCTTTTAAAAAATGACTGGCACTAAATTTGATATCTGATGAACCAACTATTACTTTAAATCCCATAAAAAGATTGCCCCCAATATAAATATTTTAGTTTTACGTATTTTTGTATAGTAGAAGCTCTTTTGTATTTTTATAATTTATGTTTAAAAACAATAAATATTAAAATAATTTTCATTAGATCAATGAAAAAAATCAGAAAGCAGTCATTTAAAATATGAACTTACTATGCAAAACAAAAAATTAGCTATTACAGGAGCCAATGGATATTTGGGTCAACATTCTATAAAAGCCGCTATTCAAAAAGGATGGGAAGTTGTTGGAATTGTTCGAAGAGAGGATGCTGCTAAAGAAGTAGAGTCTCTTGGTGCGAAATCTGTAATTATAAAAGAATTCAGTTTAGAAGCTCTAAAGAATGTATTGGTAGGTTGCAAAGCAGTCTTACATTTCAGGGGAGTCGTATGTGGGTCTAAAGAGCTTTTTGAGAAAGTCAATATTGATGGAATGCGCATTTTAGTTAAAGCCGCAGAGGATGCAAAAGTTTCTCGAATTGTATTTCCCTCAGGATTGGGAGTTGATAGGTATGGGAAAGAAGAATGGGCAAATGACGCCTATTTTTATTCGAAAAAAGAAGCGGAATTAATACTAAAACAAGCTAATGTTCCCTATTCTATTTTTAGACCTTCCTACATCTTAGGTCCTAATGATGAATTAATCCCAGAAATTGTTAACCAAATTGGGAAAGGGATTATTGTTGTCGCAGGAGATGGTAAAATTCCAATGCAACCTATATACGTTAAAGATGCTATTGAAGCCTTTTTAGCTGCTGCAGATGGAGTAGGTAGAAATAATCAAACGTATGATCTTGTGGGACCTAAAGAAACAAACATGATAGATTTAATTGATATGGTTGTTAAAAATATGGTTGAATTAGGATTTAATGTTCCTCCCCCTAGAATTAACAATATAGATTATAATGCTGCCCCTGAAGTACTCGGAATTTGTAAAGAAATGATTGATGTTATGAGATGTGATATTACTTCAGATGGCAATATTGCCGCAGAAGCTTTAGGTTATAAGTTAACAGATATAAACCAAGCAATAAAAATGGCAATAATTGCTAAGTTATTTCCAGAAAAAAAAAAAGATGGAAATAGTGCGATAGTTTTACTATCCGGGGGAATTGATTCTGCTGTTGCTCTTTACTGGGCACATCAAAAAGGATATAATATAGTAGCTCTTTCATTTAACTATAATCTCAGACCTCAAAATGAGACAAAGGCTGCTCAAAAACTTGCTGAAAATTTACATATTAAATTACTTGAAGTTCCTTTGCCGTTTATAAAGGAGTCGTTTGACTTACGTATAGAAGGATTTCCAATACCAAGTGCTGTTAATGCTCCCGAAGGATTCATTCCCTCCCGAAATCTTATTTTTTATTCTATTGCAGGATATTATGCAGAAGTATTTGAATGTGATATTATTATAGGCGGCCACATTTCTATCGATCCAGTACACTTTCCTGATGCTTCTCCAGATTTCTTCAAATCTCTTGAGAAACTTATTAATAAAGGAAAACACACTAAAGATGAGACCCGAATAAAACTGCTATTCCCATTGGCAAAAATGACAAAAATTGATGTCATCAACCTTGCAAATAAATTGGAAGTCCCGTTAGAATGGACATGGAGTTGCTATTCTGATGGAGAACAGCCCTGTGAAAAATGTAATTCTTGTCGTAAAAGAATTGAGGCTCTTTCAAAATTAAATTATCCTATTCTGAAATTTACTTTATAGTAAAAATGAATTTTTTATTTTTATAAAACTAAATATATTAAAATCCTTAATAATATCATATAAATATAAAATCAGAATATTTGAACCGTATTAGAAGTATATGATTGATAGTGAAGAATTAACTTCAGCAGAAGAATACCGAGAAATTCATGTTGTATGCCCAACTTGTAAAGCTAAGAGAGAACTCAGAATACCTATAAAAATTATAAACCAAGCTAAGCATTTAACAACAATTTCTATCCCCTCAGGGCCTGTCTGTAAGCACGGCTTTCAAGCTTTTGTAGATAAGAATTTTAAAGTCCGAGGATATCAAGTAGTTGATTTTGAATTCTCCCATATGGAATTCTTTGAGAGTACAGAGGTTGATGATATAGAACCAGATAATCCTACTGCTAAACTTAGTTCAATGCCATTATTCCAAGAAATTATCAAGTTATTAAGAGGATTTGTCGATGATAAAGAAATACTCGGTTCAGGGATGTTCACTACCGATGGTCATATATTATATTCCTCTCTTCCGAGTAATACTCTCTTCTCAATTATGAAAGAATTTGAGGTCCGAAGTGAGAAGAAATTAAGTAGCTTAAAGAAAATGTACTTAGAGTTAGAAAATAATCAAAAGATTTGTTCTTTTTATATTGAAATCCAAGAAATGAGATTTGCGTTAGTATTATTTTTCTCTCAGATTGTGAAACTTGGTATGGGCAATCTTTATTTAAACGACTTAGTAAAGAAAATAAGAAAATTAGAAAAATAAAATATGAAACTAGCTTCTTATTATAAATTCAACTCGCCTTTTATAAATAGTTATAAATATGGCTATAATTATGTGCTTATTAAGAATCTAAAATAAGTGTGTCTTTATAGAAAATGGATCTTCAGAAAATACAAAGTAGAATGATCAATGATTTAAAACATCAAATTCCCGAACTTAACCCAGAAAATATTCAAATAACTGAATTACCGAGTAAAAAGAATTCTGTAGTTAATGTGAAGTTTAATAAGAAACCTTCTAAATTACCAAAAGAAGTAGTCGTTAAAATCTTCCGAACCAAAAATTTTGCTCATGAAATTAATATTCTAAATAGATTGAAAAATCAAAATTTCCATGTTCCAATTATTCTCTTTTTTCAAAAGCCTTATTTAATCCTAGAGAAAATTAATGGTATTAATTTATGCGATTTTATTAATGATAAATTGAAAGATAAAAAAAGCTTAGATGATTTGGATACAAAAGAAAAAAGTGAAATTATTACGAGTATAGAAAAACTTGCTGAATTTCTTGCTCAATTCCATGAAAAAAACTTTGTAAGGAAAAGATATAAAGTAAAAAAGAAATATGTTCTCTGCAAGGGAGATACAAGATTAAGAGATTTCATATTTGATTTAAAATCTGGCTTATTATATGCTGTTGATTTTGAAGAAGCTTATGAGGGAAATGCAATTGACGATCTTGCATGGATCTGTACAGCTCTTCTGGATACTAACCCAGGACTCTTTGAAATGGAAGATCCAATTCATAAAATAGAACTTATTAACGTATTCTTAAGAAAATATTACCAAACCAATCCTAGATTTCCATTTATATTCGATTATCTTGCTAAAAAAATAATAGAGAATCTTAATATAGTTATAGAAAGAAGAAATCTCCCTTATGGTACAATCAGTAAAGACAAATTTATTGAAGATATTTCTAAAGAAATATAATCTTTTTTTTAACTTTCTAAAAATCAAAATTTAATAATACTAACACTATTATTTTATAAAATTTTCAAAAAACTTTTTTTAAAGGAGAATGAAATATGAGTCTTACAGATACAAAATCATCTTTAAAGAAAATACTCTCGATTATTGAAGAACTCAATGGATTAAATTCAGATTCAATCCCTAAATTACAAACTCAACCTACAAATCTACTCGAACAAATTGGAAAACTTGAAGAAATGAAAACCATTAATTTGAGTAATATTGAATCTAATGATGATGAGATTAATTCATTGAAAAACAAGATTTCTCAAAATCAAAGGGATATTGCTTCATTTGAAGAAAGTAATGCTGAACTTAATACTCAAAAACAAGCTTTACTTGATAAAATCCAAGATACTCAAAATGAATTAAATGAAACTCAAACAAAAATTACAGCACGAAGGGAAGAATTAGCTACTCGAAGTAGTCGACTAAGTGAATTAGAAAATAGACTTGTAGAACTAAAAGATATTCAAGAAAAATTTAATAACAAGATGAATGAACTTGAAACTCAACTTCAATCAGAATATAATAAAAAAGAAAAATATAGTAATTCATATGCTATGCGAGCCGCTGCAATGAAATCTTTAATCAAAGCGGGTTATATTCAATCAAATCAATTACAGGTAATTAATGCTTTAGTGCCTCAAAAGACTCTAGAAATTAAGGGACTAGTCTCAGCAAGTGGTTTGAGGGAGGATGTATTCAGAAATATAATTGCAAAGATGGTTCAAAAAAATGGACCCATTGAATATGATGAAGCAGGAGGTACAGTGACATTAACAGGGGAGGTGGATTTCTTATGAGTTCACAAGAAATTTTAGCATTAATCGAACAATTTGAGACAGCCTATGATACATACTGGCAAGTCTTACAAAAACATAATGAAGAAGTTCTAGCTCAACTAAGAGAAGCATGGCGTTTTATGCAAGCTGAACAAAAGGAAGAAGAAACTATTAAAGATAAATTAGCTGCTCAAAATTCTGAATTAACGGAATTAAGAACAAAATCAGAAGAATTAGACCGAACTATAGATGGATTAAAAGCAAAAAAAGACGAATTAAATTCGAAGATTTCTGAATTAACAAATACTCTGGAAACAAGTCATAACGATTTGAAAAAACCTACCTTTGAACTTACTCAGCTTGAAGAAAAACTTAGTGCTGTAAATGAAAAAATAGCTGCTAAAGAAGAAGAGAAAACGGGACTAGATCAAAAAACAGTTGAAAACGAAAATCGCGAAGTAGAGTTAAAAAATACCTATCAGAAGAAAATGGATGAATTAGAAGCTAAAATTGACCAATTAAGGCAAGAAAACTTTTTCACATCATTCTTGATAGAAAATTCGGACGAAGAAATCCATGAAGTGGATATCATTGCTACAATAATGGAAAAAGGAGAAGCTAAATTAGACGATTTGAAGAAACTTCTTGATGTTCCACCAATAATGGCAGTTAGAACTATTAAACAACTTGCAGTAAAGGGAATTCTTAACTTAAATGAAAGTAGTGGAAAGGTAACTTTACCTTAACTATGTTTTTATTATTTTTTCATTTTTTATTCTATTTTTTAATGAAATTTATAAAATTATCAACAGTAATAGCTATAATTCTTTAAAAAAAATTTATAAATAGATGTATCTTTATCAAATTTTAACTCTAAATATAATCTATTTATTGTTAAGAGGTAGAAATCAATGAGTAATAGTTCGAAAGCTAGTACAATAATTTTAATCTTAATTGGAGCCGTAATAATCGGTTTTGGGTCGTATTATATCATAAATCTACAGATGCAAGTAAATCAATTGAGTGGAGATTCTGGAGTTAAGAATACATGGTACACTTTATTATTGGATACTTTTGATGTAAATGATAGCTATGAGCCAATAGATCCATTAAATACTACTATTGAAGTTAGTACAGGAGAGTGGGTTTATATTTCATTCACTGGTAATTTAAAATTGGATCCATCCGACTTATTAAGGCATTCAGTTGGATTTTTCTTTGCTTTTGATGGCGCTTTGAGAGCTCCCGGATTTGTCTATGAAGAAATTTTAGAGAATGCTGCTCAAGACGATGTCGAATGGATACCAGTAAGTTTTTATGCTATATTTAAAGATATAGATCCTGGAACCTATATTATCTCTGTTTACGTGGCAGTCTTGTATAATACTTGTCCTGCACAGATTGGAGGTTTGAATCCTAATTTTGGTTCAGCACTCCTTATACAAACCCTAATTCCCTAAACTTTTTTTTTTACTCTTAATTTAATTTGAATCTGATATAATTATGTTTTATAAGTTTCAATATTCTTTCCTAACCCATTATTAGTGAAAAGAGAATAAACACAAAATTACTCTTCATTTAAAAACAATTTAGAGGTATTTTTCATTTTTTGACCTACGGTCAATAAGTGACCAAAGGTTTAAATACTAAAAATGTTACTATTTTATTTAATGACCCTCGGTCAAAAAATTACCCATGGTCAATTTGATAAAAATGGCTAATGAGCGTAAAAAACGTATCCAACAAAGAAAAGAAAGAGAAAAAGAGCAAAGAAGACATGAAATCATTATAAAAGCTATGGATTGTTTCATTTCAAAAGGTTTCGATAATACTACTATGGATGAGATTGCTCTTAAGGCATCATTAAGTAAAGGAACATTATATAACTATTTTGATTCGAAGAATGATCTTTACTTAGTAGTAGGAACAATAGCCATAAGGAAGTTAAACGAATATTATGAAGCTATAGACATGACCTCAAAATCAGACATGGAACGTCTTCTAACACTAGGATATGCTATTTACGAATTTTCTAAAAATTTTCCAGAACTTTACAAGATTGCCAGCGATATCCGTAAAAGGCCTTTTTTCTTGAATATTACTCAAAAAGTAATAGAGGGAGCATCCTTAACTCGAAATGAAAAAGAAATCAATTTTGAAATACTTAGATATCAAAAAACCGTGTTAGATCCAATAAGAGAAGGAATTGATAATAAAATTATAAGAGATGACTTAACACCAATTTTTTTAATAGCTACATTAACATCTTTAACAGAAGGACTTATTGATAGTCTTAGAAATTTCAAACCTTTATATGAATCTCTTGGAATAAATACAGATGATATTTTTGATTTGGTATTTGAATGGATAACTGAGGGTATAAAACCTAAAAAAAAAGAAGAAAAATAAAAAATTAAAAAATTCTAAACGGAGGTAATAGACAATGGCTACAGAAGAATTTTTATTTATTTTAGCAGTGATGGGGAATATTATCTTCACTTATGTTAGTATTAAAAGACATGAGTTGAGGAAATGGCTTCTCGGTCAATATTGTTTTACAGTTGCTCAATTTAGTTCTTTTTTAGCACTCTACAATAATGAGATCATGATTGGGGCTCTAATTTTTTCATCTTTAGGTGGCATTTCAATCTGTGCTAGTGCATTTTTAGAATATTATCAAACTTTTTTAAGAAATAAGTCGAAATTATCTAAGTATAAAAAAATTCCGTTAATGAGCTTGACTATAGCATTAAATCCTGCCATAATAGGTATGGAAATATTTATGATTTTTATAATGCTTATTTGTGCTTTTTTATTAATTAAGGTATATAAAGTGAAAAAAACTCCAACTCATGCATTCTTGTGTATTGGGTTGCTTACCATAATTCAATACTTGATTACTACATTGTTAGATCCTTATGATTTAAACGAATTTCACAACCTTCTTACATGTATAATTGAATTTATCTTTTTAGTAACTGCACTTGTAGCAATAGTAGAAACTCGAATATTAAATATTAATAACACCTTACGAAGAGTTTTAAATACAGCTTCAGAAGTCAGTACAAATGTGGCTAGTATCGCTACTGAATTAGCTGCTAATACAAATGAAATTAATGCATCCTCTGAGGAAATTTCATTTTCAACGAAAAAGGTTGCAGATGAAGGGGCTACAATTATGAATAATTCTCATGAAATAAAGCAAATATTGAACATTATATCGAGTATTTCTGAACAAACAAATTTACTGGCGTTAAATGCAAGCATAGAGGCAGGAAGGGCAGGAGAATATGGGCGTGGTTTTGCAGTTGTAGCTGATGAGGTAAGGAAACTAGCGGTGGAATCTAAAAATGCTGTTGATCATAGTAGTAATAAAATTAAAGAGATATTGACAAATATTCAATCCACATCTAGTTCACTAGAAGGTATAAGTGCCTCAACTGAACAGCAATCAGCTTCGATGGAACAGATATCACAAACTACACAAAAACTGGGTAGTTTAGCAGAGAATTTAAAAGATTTATTAGTAGAAGTCAGAATTAGTTAATTTTTATTTTTTCTATTAAAATTTTATACAAAATAAGGGTGAAAAAATTTGAATAAAGTATTTATAGTTGATGATGATGATTCAATTTTGAAATTGTATAAAAATTTTTTGGAATATAAAGGTTTTAATGTTATAGATTACGCTAAAGATGGAATTGAAGCAGTAATTAAATTTTTAAGATTTAAAATTAAACCAGATTTAATTATTATGGATTATCAAATGCCATTTAAGAATGGAATC
>JBHLLI010000170.1:0-8674 GCA_048885765.1 Candidatus Hermodarchaeota archaeon | reverse complement strand
TATATCGACTCCATCTATAAGTATCTTTCCTTTATTTACATCATAAAAACGAGCAATTAACTTTATTAAAGTAGTTTTACCTGCTCCAGTTTCCCCAACAATTGCTAAAGTTATACCTTCTGGAATATTTAAATTAAGATTTGTTAATACATAACCCTTAGATTCTTCATGCTGAAGGATAGTTTTTTGCTCATTTATCAAATCTTGTACGAGTTTTGGTATTCTATCTTCTATCTCAGGGGGTATAGAAATACTAGCAAGAGTTTTTAGAACATCCTGAGGAGATTTTCGTCCCCTTTCATTTCTAATCATACCACCCCCATCTCCACTAAAATTGCTACTTTGCTGAAGATTTGCTTTAGTTCTTAAACTAGTTTCTAAGGATTTGACCATCTTTAGAATGGATTCAGAATTTATTGTATTTTCAAATTTATTTTTTTCTTCTAATATATTGGATTCGAGGGTTCTACTATCATCATTAAGAATATAACCAAAACTCACATTTTCAAATTGAATTGTCCCTTTTACTTGGTTAAGTGATAATGGATCCTCAATATCGGGAATCTCAACTTGTTCTTCTAATAAAGAATAAATACGATCACTAGCAGCTAGAGCAGATTCAATTACATTTTGAATTTGCATTAATGTCATAAACGGTCTAAAAAATTGTCCTAAAATGGTAATAAAAGCACTCAACACTCCAACTGAAACAGTAATCCCGAGAATTGAAATAGTACCAGAGGCCACTAAACCTCCTACTAATAAAATCGTTGCTGTAATAATGGTCGTTATAAGATTAATGAAAGGAAAAATGGTTGCCATATACTTTCGAATCCTGACCATAATTTTGTAATTAGCGGTATTTGCTAGATCAAATTCAATAGCAGCTCTCTTTTCTTGCCCATAGGCTTTCACCACTTTTGCGCCCTCAATATTCTCCTGTATTGAAGATGTTACTTTTCCTATAGTCCTTCTTTCCTCCTTAAATAATAAAACAGCAACTCTTTTGAAAAAGCGGGTAATTAAAAAAAATAAGGGAAAAATCATTAGACTAATTAATGCTAAAGTTATATTGAGGAAAAACATAAAAACCACAGTTAATCCAATTGATACCATACTTGTTATAATTTGTACAAATTGTCCTCCAACCAATTGGTTAAGTACTGTAACATCATTAGTTAAAATAGAAATTATTTGGCCTGAAGACTTTTTATCAAAATAGTTTAAAGACATTTCTTGTAGTTTAAAAAAAAGGTCATTTCTAACTTGATAAGTAACTTTTTGAGATAATTTTCCCATCCCATACAATGCCATATAATTTGTGATTGCCATAATTAAGATTAATATCAGGAAAATACAACTCATTATAATAATGTAGGAAGGATCTTTCACAACTATACCTCTATCTATTATATTGGCAGAAAAAACTGGAGTTAAAGCAGATATTACTGTAGCCAATAAAAGAAAGATGAAAAAAAGTAGGAATTTCAATTTTTGTGGCTTTAAATATGAAAATAACCAACTCCATAATACTTTCCTTGTATGATCTAGTTTCCTTTTATCTCCTTCTAACATAAAACGTTGACGAGTACTAGCACTTGGTTTAATTATTTCTTCTCTTTCCTCGTCATCATCTTTATCTTTATTATTATTCATCTTTATAATGTTATTTTTATGTTTTTTGCCCAATAGGATCTTCAGAGGATTGTTTTTGATATAAAGTTTCATAGATTTGCTTATATAAAACATTCGATTTAATCAATTCATTATGTGTCCCATAACCTACGACACGACCCCTATCTAAAATTAAAATATAATCTACTCCTCTTATAGTTGAGATTCTTTGGGTAATGATAATGGAAGTAATATCCTCCATTATTCTTTTTAAAGCCTGTTGTATTTTATATTCAGTTTCTACATCAACAGAACTGGTACTATCATCAAGAATTAATATTTTAGGTTTTGTTATAAGAGCTCTTGCTATTGATAATCGTTGTTTTTGACCTCCTGAAAGACGTGTCCCTCTTTCACCAACAATAGTTTCATAACCTTTTGGTAATTTAACAATAAAATCATGTAAATCTGCTATTTTTGCAGCATTAATAATTTCTTCTCTTGAAGCCCCCTCTTTTCCATAAGCAATATTATCTGCGATAGTCTTGTTAAATATATAAGTTTCTTGTGATACAATTCCAATATTTTTTCGTAAATCATTTATGAGATAATTTTTCAAGTCAGTATTATCTATTTTAATAGATCCTTCATTTATTTCATAGAATCGAGGGATTAAATTTATTATTGTTGATTTACCTGAACCTGTTGTTCCTAAAATAGCAAGTTTTTTTCCAGCAGAAATCTGGAAACTAACATCTTTTAGAATTCGATGTTTCGAAGTATATCCAAAGGAAACATTATTGAATTCTATGTCTCCACTTAAATTAGATATTGGCAAAGCTCCAGGAAGATCATTAATTTCTGGACTTGAATCTAAAATGTCTCTTACTCTCGTAAGAGCAGCATCAGCCTGAATATATACTAACATAATTTGGCCCAGCATCATTAATGGAAAACCTAGTGACGCAATATAGGAAAGAAGAGTTACGATTACATCTAATGGCATTGTTCCATTTATAAACCTAATACCTCCTATTAATAAAGATAAAATCGTTATTGCGCCTATGATAATATAAATAGCGGGCAAATAAAGTGAGTTATACTTAACAGAATTAACACTAGCTTTATAGAATCTTTTATTATTATCCTTGAATTTTTGATATTCTTTAGATTGTGTGCTAAAAATTCGTATTACTTGAGCACCAACTATATTTTCCCTTATAGTAGTCGTTAGATCGCCAAAGCTGTATCTAGTTTCTAGAAAAATTGGTTTTAATTTCTTGGCAATATAATATGATAATATTAGAGAAATTAAAATTGCTGAAACTAAAATATATGATAAATCAAAGCTAAAAGCAAAAAAACCTACAATAATTCCACTGATCTGAAGAGTTGATTGTAACCCTAAAATCAAACCCATACCAAATATCTGTCGAGTTTCTTCAATATCACTTGTAGCCCGAGAAATTAATTGGCCTGTTTCAGTTTTATCAAAGTAAGAAAAAGATTGACGATATAATGTGTTGCTAATATCATCACGGAGATAATATAATGCTCTCGATGAAACTTCAGCGCCTTGAAGCCTAGCTAATCTATTAAAGACATATGTTAGTAACCCTAAGATAACTATTGAAAAGAAATAGATTATGAATAGGATAAGATTAAAACTTGAAAGATTTGGATCTAACAAACCAACCAATCTCCCAATGAAGATAGGAATAAAAGTTGCAAAAAGTATTGCTAGAGACAAAAATATAACTTGTAAAGTAAATGCTCTTTTCGACTTTAACCAATATTTAAATATCATTCGAGCAGAATTCATAAATAAAATGAACCGTTGTAAATTTGAACTAATTTCGAATTTTAAAAAAAAAAACTATTGACTTATTTCCATTTTATTAAATGATCGGGCACCAATTAATATTAATATTATTCCAAAGATCACTGTTACCAAAAGGTCTAGCCAAAATGGAAAATAAGACACCCCCAGTAAAACAAATCTGAATAAGTCAACGCTATACGAAAATGGGTTAAACATAGTAATTTGGGTAGGAAATGGAAATAAAGCACCTGACAACCACATCATCGGCATTACAATAAATGTTTGAATTAAACCGAAGGATTGCATGTCACGTAGACGTGTGCTAATTGTTAGACCGATCCCAACAATTCCTAGACTTGCTAAGAATGCAACTGGGATTATTAAAATTACTCTCCAAATTAAATTAAAATCAAAACCGAAATAACCAATTACAATACTAATTCCTATGATTATACAGACTTGAAACATTGTTTGTAATGCAATACCTACAGTCCTTCCAAGCATGAGCGTTCTACGACTCACAGGAGCGACTAATAATTCCTTCATAAATCCAAACATTTTATCTCTGAATACAGCCATTCCACCAAATATGCCTGTAAATAAAATAACCATTGCTGCTATCCCCGAAGCTGCAAATGCTCTTGGGTCAACGCTTACTCCTTGAATTATCGTACTGGAGCCTAATCCTGATAAACCTACACCAAATACAAATAAAAAAAGTAAACCTTGCACTAGTGATGATATTACCCTTGATTTATTTCTCCAAAAACTCAATAATTCTCTTTTAGCTAATATCCATATTGCGGTATAATTTATTTTTTCTTTTTCAATAATTAGATCAGACATTTACTTTCACCTTCTTAATTGCCTCATTTGTATCATTTTCTTAATATCTTTAGTATGGTTTGAAGTTTCATCCCTAATAGTAGTTCCAACGTAATGTAAGAACACATCTTCTAATGTAGGTTCATGCATATTTACAGATTTTATCTTAAGCCCATTTTCACTAATTTTTTGTATGACTAGTGGTAATTGTTTTCCACCTTCCTCACAGGAGATTGATATAGAAGGTTCTAATTCTTCTTCCTCTTCCTCCACTTCTCCCTTCTTGATCTTAATAATTTGTTGTTTTATGGTATCAGGAACTTCTTCTAAGAGTTCATCATCAAACATGTTTGATATTCGTTTTTTAATAGATAAAGGAGCATTTAAAAACATTCCAGTAGTCATTGGCATTTTTTTCCAAGCCGTTATTAATTTCTTTGGATCTGACATTATTTCTCTAATTCGTGCTTGAATCATTTCAGGAGATATATTCGGCATACCCTTAGGGATTTGAAGGTTTGGCATCATAGATTGCTCTCCCTCACCAGTTCCTAATGATACATTTTTGACTCCTTGAATTTCTTTTATTTGGTTTATGGTTATAGGAATTTTGAATCTATCATTTAATTCTTCTAATTTAACATCAATAACATCCCCAGATAATTGCTTTTTAAGGTTTTCCGAAGTATCCATAGCAATTATCTTGCCATGATCCATAATGCATATTCTATCAGCTAGTTCATCTGCCTCCTCCATATAATGGGTAGTTATTAAAATTGTGATTTTAGAATCACTTTTATTCAACTCTTTGATTTTATCCCATATCTTTCGACGTGTTTGTGGGTCTAATCCTAAGGTAGGTTCATCCAAAAAAAGAACTTTCGGCTTGTGGAGAAGTCCTCTGGCAATTTCCAAGCGTCTTTTCATACCTCCTGAATAATTCTTTACAAAAGTATCCGCTCTATCATCAAGATCCACCAAATTAAGGACTTCTTTTATTTTTTCATGTCTTTCCTTTTTAGGCATACCGTATAGAATAGCATGTAATTCTAAATTCTCCCATGCTTTCATTTCGCCATCTACAGAAGGCTCTTGGAAAACAATTCCAATACTTTTTCTAACACTATCAGGATCTTTATTTACATCATAATGATTTACATAAGTATCCCCTTCAGTAGCAGATAATAAAGTTGCCAGTATGCTAATAGTTGTCGTTTTTCCCGCACCATTAGGACCTAATAAGGCAAAGATTTCACCTTTCTTTATGTTGAGACTAATATTATCTACCGCTAATACATTCCCTTCCTCGTAGATCTTGGTTAAATTTTTAACTTCAATTATATTATCGTTCTCTATCATTTTCTTGTCTAAGTAAAAGGTTAATTCCAAAAATATTTTTTCATTTTATTTTATAAAAGTTTATTTTGTTCTAATTCGATTAGTTTTTCGCTTCCAAAATATTAAGTAAGTAATTAGTCCTCCAATACAAATCACCACTACAATAATGACTGTATAAAAGATCCAATCTGAATTTCCCGTAACTATTTGAAAGATTATGTTATCACCAATGTCTTTAACCAAGAATGATGCCATTAAACCTTCACTACCATATGAGATTTCCACGGTATAATTTGTCTCACCAACACGGTAAATTGTAAGAATATTAGCATTAGCTGTAGCATTTTTACAATTGAGTGTTGTAGTGAGATCTTCAAGATAGGAGTTAGAGGGAGTGCCTAAAGCGAGTCCGTTAAAAACAAATAGCCATAAAAATTCATCTGAATCTAAAATAGGAAATGTAATATTTGACATCTGAATCGCAAAGTTACTATTCAGTTTAGCAGATAAGTTATTATAGTCATTAAGTATGTCATCGATATCTGTTGGATTTTGGAATATTAAAAGTGGATCATTTGCATTAGTAGGATCTTCTTCAAAGCTTCCAATAGTAAAGTTCCATAAAGCACGTAAACCAAACCATAGATTATAGCTATTTGTATAATTAGCATTTATAGTAGTCTCATTATAGCCTTGATTATTTAATGACCCTAATAATGGGATAAGTTCTTCCGATTCGAATAATGCTGGTAGAAAAAATGAAACAAAAACATCATATGATTCCCACGTAACATAATTCCAACCTTTTACTGTAAATTTGCTTCTCGCACCAGTATAATTCGTTTCGCCTTCAAACCAACTTGAAGGTGATGTAGATGAATTAACTACATTTTTCCAAGCAATATTATCATATTGCGAAACTGTGAGAATTTTAGTACCCTTAGTTAAAGCAATGTTATAATTCCCATTTGCTATAGTAATAGTTGAAAACATACCTAAGAAAATTATACAGAAAAGCGATATTCCAATAATGTAAATTTTTGTCTTTTTAATCATCCTATAATTGCCTCCTTTTAAATAAATATGCTGCTAATGCAAAATAAATAATTATAAAAACAACTAGTAATATAATCCCCATCTCAACGCTTGGGGTTATCCATTGGCCAATTGTGAAGTCTCCTCCCATACCACCTGGACCCATGCCACTAAATGAAAATTCAGAAAATCTTGGATCAGGGAAAGGGTATTCGAGTATCCCAGTTATGAGAGATCCCAAGTATGCTAAAGAGTATAATGGTTCAAAACTATCTGCAAATATCAGTGTAAGAATTTGATCTGCTATAGTAAATCCAATAAGAAGAATAAGCAATGTTGATATAATTGTTAAATTTACACTTCTCATAAAAGAACTAAAAAAAGTTACAAAGCTACTTAATGCTATCACATATAATATCGCAATTCCATAGGAATAAAAGAATCGGATGTTAATAGGTCCACCATAATAGAAAAATCCTAAGAGGCCTAAGACAAAATAGTAAATAGTTATAACAGCAACTACTAAAATTAAATTTCCAAAATATTTTCCTACTATCAGTTTATATTTATTTATTTTTGGAAAGACGATAAAACCCGTTTTCTTATTAAATTCAGAGCAAATTATTCCTGAAAAAAACAAACAAGCAGCAAATAGAGTTAGGAATGTAATAAATCGCAAACCATTATTAAAGAACTCAGCTTGGGTATCAGGCAGAAGATAACTAGGGATTAATTGTAGCACATATCCCAATAAAACCGCAATAAGAACTGAAATTAATGAAAAGTAATAAAACTTTTTTCTCTGTTTTTTAATTTCAAATATTATAGTATAAATTATCGGTTTTAATCCTATGAAATTATTATTTCGATTTTCCATCTTACTATAATCCTCCATTTGATTTAGGTATATTTCTTAGATCATTATCTTTTACCATTTCTGCATAAACTCTTTCTAGTTGAGATGTTTTTGGCTGAGTAAATGAAATCACAGTAAAATCTGATTCGAAATCTTTAACTAAAATTTTTAAGATTTCTCCTTTGGATTCATTTTTACCATCATAAAAAATTTTTAATCCTTGGTTATCTGGAAAATACTTTACTGGTATTTTGGATATTGTTGGATCTAAATTCTTATCTAGAAATGGGTCAAGTGTTTCAATCAAACGATTTATTATTGGTTCTAATTCACTGGCAATGAGTGGTTTTAGCAGTACGCAATTTAACTCGCTTGTTTTTAAAGTAAGTGCTAAATTCTCTACTGTATCGAATCCAATAATAGAGCCATAGTTAATTAAAGCAATTTTATCACATACTTCTGATATTTCATATAACATATGAGAAGCGACGAATATAGTTTTTCCTAAGGATTGAAGCTCTCGGATATATTTCCTTATTTCAACTCGTGCTAATGGATCTAGACCTGTTTGTGGTTCATCTAAGATTATAATTTCCGGATCATGGATCAACGCTTGAATAATTCCTATTTTCTGTGACATCCCTTTTGAAAAAGTTTTAACTGGCTTATATTTCCATTCAGAGAGTTTAAAAAGCTTTAAAAGCTCATCGATTCTATTATCGATTTTATTCCGTGGGTAATTTTGGAGATTTGCGAAATATCTTAGTAACTGATATGCGGTCATGTTGTAAAAGGCTGGGATATCTATCAAAAATCCTATTTGGCTAATAGTTCTTGATATTTTCGCTAAATCTTGTAATTCTACTCCGTTAGTTCTAATAAGAATTCTCCCCGAATTTGGTCTCAGAATTTTCGCAATCATTTTAATTGTTGTAGTTTTACCAGCTCCATTAGGGCCAACTAATCCAATGGTTTCTCCTCTATGAACTTCGAGGTTTATATTATTAACTGCTGTTAAACTTCCAAATTTTTTAGTTAAATTTTCTAGCTTTAATACTATCTCTGTTTTATTTTTCAATACTTTTTCAGGAATCCCTTTTTCTTGAAATTTTAACATATTTTATACCTCTTTTTTTGATTTATCGAATTCATATTCTTCCCTTTTTTGAATTGATTTTTCAATC
>JBHLLI010000169.1:0-8721 GCA_048885765.1 Candidatus Hermodarchaeota archaeon | reverse complement strand
GTGTCTGGCATTTATCAGAAGATCCAACAGGAACAATTTACGATTCAACATCGAATAATAACGATTGCACCTCATATGGATCTATGAACTCAGGTGATTTAGTGACAGGAAAGATAGATGGTTCCTTAGATTTCGACGGGAACAATGATTATCTCCAGATGGAGAATCAAATTGATAAAAAGACTGGAACATATTCATTGTGGTTATATCCCCATTCAGTTGTAAGCCAGCATAATTTAATATGTTACGAACTTCAGGTTAGTAGACTCTATTTCAATAGTGGAGGAATCATTAAGGTCACAACTATTCAAAATATGGAAGAATTTATTTTTGACCAATTTATCATAACTGAGCATCAATGGTATCATATTGTCTTTATGCGTGATGGAGATATTGGAAATTTGTATGTAAATGGCTCTTGGGTTCAACAAGTTGTACTAACAGATGCATTAGAATTATGGGTAGACAAGATTGGTGGCACTGATGCTGGTATTTATATGTTTGATGGAATTATTGATGAAGTTCGCATTTCTAATAATATTTATTCTGCTGATTGGATTAAAACTGAATATAATAACCAACATAAACCTCAATCTTTCTTAACTATAGGTCCGGAAAAATCTCTAGATGAAACCCCGCCTACCTATTCTAATTTAATCGAAAGTTCTGATCCATTAGAATTGGGGAACACAGAAGTTATTACAATAAATGTCTCCGATCCTTCAGGTATTAATCAAGTTCAAATTGAATTTGAAGGATCTGAACCAGAAAATATGACCAATATTATTGGAGATACATGGCAATATGATTCTTGGAGTCCTACTAATGTAGGTAATTATACATATACAATATGGATGGCAGACATTCATAATAACTGGAATTCTACTATGGGTATCATCAAAGTGATCGATACAATCTCACCAACATATTCAGATTTAATTGAAAGCGCGAATTCTCTACAGTTAGGTCAAAATGAAACAATTACTATTAATGTTTATGATTCTCCGGGTTCAGGAGTAAACCAAGTTCTATTGGAATATGATTCCTCAAATCATACAATGGTTTGGATAGGGGGAAACACATGGAGTTGGAATAAGTGGAAACCAACATCAATAGGAACTCATTCTTATAAAATTTTTATGAAAGACACAGAAAATAATTGGAACATGACAAGTGGTACAATTACAGTTGTTTCGACGACTGCACCTGTATTCGAGAACCATACCAAGATTGATTTTTTAGAACTAGGAAACAACTTTTCTATAACCATTGATGTGATAGATAATGAGACTAGCGTTGATACTGTTTTATTTGAAATAGATGGTGTAAATTACACAATGTCGAATATAGGTGGATTTACTTATGAGTATAATAATAGGACTCAATCTTATGTTGGAATTGTGTATTATAGTATCTTTGCAAATGACACAGATAATAACTGGAATTCTTTAACTAGTAGTTTTGAAATCATAGATACAACTCCTCCAGCATTTTCAGACCTAATTAAGAATCAAGCCCCCATAGAATTAGGAAATCCCGCATTCATATCTGTAAATTCAACAGATTTATCAGATATTAACCAAGTTAAAATTGAGTTTGAAGGGCTCAACCATTCAATGATATTTATAGAAGGAAATATGTGGCAATATAATCTCTGGATTCCCTCTGTTACGGGAAATAATTCATTTACAATTTGGGCCGAGGATATTAATAACAACTGGGGCAATATAGGTGACTCGATTTTAGTTCAAGATACAACACCTCCTATGTATTCAGATTTAACTGAAAGTGCTAAAATTATCGAATTAGGTGATACTTTAATTATATCGATAAATTGCACTGATTTAGCAGGTATCGAAGATGTTTCAATAGAGTGTGAAAACTCTAACCATACTATGACAAAAATAGGAGATGATATTTGGCAGTATACTTCTTGGATGCCAACTTCAATTGGTAATTATACCTATAAAATTTACATAACGGATGTTAATGATAATAGAAATTCGATGGCTAGTTCAATTTTATTTCAAGATACTATCCTCCCCATGTATACCAACATATTTGAAAATGCTGATCCATTGGAGTTAGGAAATAATCAAATCATAAGGATAGACGTCTATGATATTTCAGGTATTAACCAAACTCTTATTGAATTCGAAGGTGCGAATCATTCGATGATAAATATTTATGGTACTACTTGGCAATATGATTCATGGACTCCAACTAATTGGACTACATATCAATACATAATCCATATGGAAGATTTAAGTGGTAATTGGAATCTTTTCGTAGCTAATATTACCGTTCAAGACACTATCGCGCCTTTAGCTCCAATATTGACCACCAGTCCAAGTGGAGATGTAAGTGGTATCCTTGTATTTGATTGGTTGGATGGATCTGATCCCTCAGGCATCTCACATTATATTTTAATTATAGATAATGAAACTGATCCTCTTAATACTCCTGGATATATTTTCAAATTTAATATTACAAATAATGGTCTGAATAGTAGCTTTTTTGAATTATCAGAAGAACTTGTTGAGGGAAAATACTATTTTTTTTTATGCCAAATTGATGGAGTAGGGCTTCAAAGCACTTATACAATGGGTACATTTAATATAAATGTGCTTAGTAATGGTTTGAACAATTTCTTGATTTATATTATCTTTGGAATTGTAATAGCTAGTGTGGTTGGGTTGATTACTACCGCGACCATTGTTAGAAAACGCACCAAAAAGGAAATCCTTCCTCAGCGTAAAAAGATACCCTTTAAAGAAATTTCTGTCCATATTCATAAACTTTCAAGTATACACTCTACTCCACCAACAGTCGAATTTATAGGTTTAATAAGAGATATTACAGAAAAATTAACAGAAGAGGAATTAGGAATTAAAGTAACCGATATTAAAAATCTGGGAGAACAACTCTTCGCTGAAGGGGCATATTTGGAAGCTCAAAAACAGTTTGAAATCGGGAGGGATCTCCTTAATAATTTCAATAGACAAGAGGAAGCTCAATTATTTACAGACTTAATATCAGGAATTGAAGGTTTAATCATAAAACGTGAAAAGCAATTAGACATATTGGAGGGATTAAAACTTGGGGGGAATTCTAGACAAATTTTTGATTTGTATCAAGAAATCATCGAGATCTCAAAAAAATTACGAGATTTGGATACTACAAGTTTTTATCAATCTGAATTAAAACAATATTTTCAGAATAATCACTCGGATATGTTTAACTTAGAAAAATATCGATTGGAATTAAAGCAAAAAGCTGATCTATTGTTCAACAATAATAATTTTGATAAGGCTGCGGAACATTATGAAAAATGTGAAAAAATTTCAATATTATTAGCGGAATTAGAAAGAGAAAAAGAAGTATTAATTAAAGAAAAATTCAGAAATAAAAAAAAATGAATGTTTAAACAAACTTAAAAATAAATAATTTTGAGGTGAATAGAATTGAAAAAAATACCTGGGACCTTATATCATTTAGGTATCACTGCTGCTAAAGATGGAAGACTTAATATTAATATATGGTATAGAAATCAACTAGTTTTAGAAAGAAAAGGTATATTTGAAGAACAAATCATGAATACTCTTAAATATTTTTTTGAAAGCAATTATTTGAGTATCCCAACCAATCGCTTAGCTAGGATTATAGAAGAACAGACAATTGAATTAGCGCCTGCTGAAGATATTCCACTTCTTGAGGGTACTGTATCTGAAATAATAGGGGAACTTCAAACAAAACCCCCAGAAGAAATGAAAAAAATCGTTTTAATAGGACTTTCTAATGCTGGAAAAACATGTATTTACCAACGCGTATTTGAGAGAAAAAAACCCTGGGAATTAGTGCAATCGAGAGCAACAAAGGGAATAGAATATAAAAAGTATGAAGTAGGAGCCATGACAAAGCCAATTATTTGGGATTTAGGGGGACAGCAACAATATCTTGACGAATATCATGGACCTTTAAAAAAAAATATCTTTGAAAAGGCTTCTGTGCTTCTGTACATTGTTGATGCATCTGATGCTGATCGGTTTGAAAAAGCTCGGATTGAATTTGAATGGAGTGTAAATCAATTATATTTACATAATCCCAAGGCTAGAGTGCATGTCTTACTTCATAAGGGAGATCTTATTCATGATAAAAATGCTATCCTTCCATACCTTAAAAAATTCTTATCTAAGAATATAAAATCCAAAATAATATTTCATTACACTTCTATATTTGATGAATCCTTATTTACAGTATGGAGTGCAATAATTCGGGAGATCTCTCCAAAAACTACATTCATAAGATCAATTTTGAAGTCATTAAAGGATCAAAAAGGAGTTAAAGATGCACTTTTAATCGAAAAGAAAAGTGGTCTTGCCTGTGGTTCAACAATAAACGGTTCTGAGGAGGATATTGTTATTGGGATGATTTCATTATTGATTGTTACCTGTGATAGAGTTGTAAAGAGGATGAACTTAGAAAGTTTTAAAGAATTTCGGTTGAGAACCGATTCAAATTATTTATTATTAACAGACATAACAGAAGAATTAATGTTAGTAATTATTTTAGACTCTATCGCTTTTGACAACAATACTTTAAAAGAAGTCGAAGTAGCGGGAAAAGAAGTTTCTGTACAAATTAAAGAATTATGGATGGAATAATAGGTTGAAAAAATGCCAGAAGGAATATTTTTATTAATACACGATGAAATATGTGGACCAGAAATTAAATGTGCTTATTACGAAAATCAAGTAAATTTAAATAACGAATTTATTTCAAAATTATACATGTCGCACGCTGGATTTGACTCTTCTTCTCATATTGAAATAAAATTTGAGAATTATCGTAGTGTTTCTTGCTTCACAGGTAATCTAGATCGCAGAACTCAAAAAGAGGGTATTCTAGGTATTATTTTTGAAGAAAATGAGGAATATGATAATCTAGACTTATTTTTGCAACGTAATCTATATCATGTTATAGATAATCCGAATGAAAAGACAATGCAAAGCATATTTTCAAACAAACTACTTAATTATCTTAAGCTTAATGATCTTTTTCAAAAGACAGAGATTGAAAACGTTCCAGAACTTTACTTAGTTAATGGTAATAGTAAATATAAATATAATCTTTTGAAAATTGGTTTATCTAGTATTTCTATAACCGAGATGACCAAACTTTATCAAAAATTTTTCAAGAAGCAAATAATACCTCCTTATTACTATGAAGAATTGAATTTAGGAAATACTAATAAAACTTTTTTAGTTTTAAAAAGTGAAGAACCGCAAAAAACAATCAAGATACTAATTACAACCATAAAATCTTATCTTGAAAAGTTCTACTATTATTCATTAGAGATTCTAGCTTTATTACTCCTTCCTTCAGTCATTAAAATAGTTCCTGCTAAATCAGAATTTCCAAAAAAATATTCTGCTGAAGATAAATCATTACTCCAAAGCCTACAAAAATCAAATAACTATCAAGAAGATTTTAATACAATAATCTCAAATTTAATTAAGGGAAATGTCTATATTTCCCCAGCATTATGATTATGAGGCAATTTTTTTTATTTTGTTTTTTATATTATTAAACAGCATGCTTCCCATCCCAAAATTTACTATTTTTGAAAAGATTAACACTAAAATAAATTCTTTATTTTGAACTTCAATATACTCGAAACATACCTTTTGTTGGTTCTTTAATTCAAGGAACATTTTATCGATATCTTGTAACTGTTTTTCCTTTCTAACTTCAAATTCTTTGATAACATTAAACAAAATATCAGATGGAACTGAAGCATATATAACTTTTCCTTTATTAGTAAAAACAGCAGTCCCTATAATTTCCCTATCATCTACACTACTCCTCAATAAATTTACTAAATCTTGAATGAACGGTGAAGGAGGAAATTCGGTAAGACTTTCTGGATTCTCAACAATTGTGCTTTTATAATATTCTAAATGAGGAAAATCAAAATCTATTACCTGATAACGGTTCACATTAAAAGACTTATCAAATAATACTTGAAATTTATGTTCACAGACCATTCCTTTAGGAACGCTAATTGTTGTTATTTGATGACCCTGATTAATAATTTTTATGGGTACAGACAATTTTTTTTGCGTTTCACATTCTGGACATTTTAAATTTATATATCTAAATTTTTCTTTATCGGAGGGTTTAACTTCTTCAATTATCTCTTGTCTATCTAAAGAGGATCCTGATTCAGAATCTGGGACCTCATCTACAACTTTAATTAATGATAAGTTATCTAATTGTCCTTTTTTAACTTTTTCCATTTCTCTTTTGAGTTTAATATTTTCAAATTTTGATAGACTTAATTTGTTTTTCAACTCTCGATTTACATTTTCCAAATCCTTTACACGTATCTTTAATACTGAAGCATCTTCTTCGTCAGATTGTTTTAAAAGTGAATCTTCTAACTCCATGATCAGATCTTCGAGACTTTCTATCTTATCAAGGTATTCTTCTATTTCATTCTCCTGTGAACGTAATTTTATCTCTAGCTCTTTGACCTTGGTTTCAAAATTATTTTCAGACATAACTACTACTTATAAAGTTGTTTTAATTTATAATAGGTTAAATATATTTATACTTATTTTAATACAAAATAACCCAATTTCTATGAATTTTATTGTATTTAGATTCTTATTACTTGGAGTAATTTATCATTACTTCAAATAAAACTAAAAGATACTAAGGGGATCATAAAATCATCGATTAAGTTTAATATATTTAAAAAAACAATATATAGAGTTAGACTAAGGAAATAAATACCGATAAATCTTTTGTTTCTCTTTAAACTAGTTTTATAAAATCTCGAAATCAACTTGAATGTAAAAACAAATGTAGTAATTAAGAATGGAAAGAATGTGAAAAACAGAATCCAAGGATCATATCCAATCTGCACCATTGAGAGAGTATCACTTGATATATTTACCAATTGAGGAAATGTGAAGTAAAGTGCAACTCGATTTAAAAACAGCATTGAAATAATAATCGATGATAGCCATGTGAAATTATTTTTTTCTTTTTTTTTTAAGATAATAATTAAAAACAATACAGCAACTGTACTTTCCGTAATTAACCCCCCAAGTAAAATTACTGTTCTTTTTAACTGAAAAAATGTATCTGCGGGAAGTGCTCCTCCAGCAGTCCAACCTTGAAGATAAATGTTAATTCTGATTTCACTATAATAAGTCCCAACTAAAATATCTGCAATAGCGTGACCAAATTCATGGATAAAAAGATTAATAAAACCCACTATATAAAAAAGACAAAAAATTAAGAGAATTGATATCATTATATCGTTCTTTTTTTTTATTTTAAAGATAATACGCTTAAATTTATGGATATAAGCTTGAAGTTCAGTTATAGAAGGGCTTTCTTTAAATGATTCAAATTTATTTAGGAGTAAAATGGATAGAGATAGGAACACCACATTCGTTATTATTAGATATGCAATATAACTATTAAAGGGAAATATCGAAGAGTCTACAGTATAATCTCTGCGAAATGTATTAATAATGTTAAAAGAGACATAAATATTAAAAACACATATTATTCCTAAAAATAGTAATCTAACTCTTTTTTTCTCTTCAATTAAAATTGCACTTAAAAAAATTGTTAAAAATGGTAAAAGTGGAGCTACTATAGCCCAATAAAGATACACTTTTTTATTCCTCCAAGATTGGATAATTAATTAATTGGATAATAGTTTAAAATATATTTTATTCATCTTATTATTCATAGAAAAATTGAAAGGAAAATATACATTATTTTAAAGATCAATAATTTTCAGTCTCTTCAATTTCTTTTACTTCTTGATCATTATCTTCCTTATTGTTCATGACAGAAAAATTATTTATTAGATTATTCAGTTTTTCAAAAGAAGTTTCTTATGGTTTAACCTATTGACAATCATCACATACATAGTATAAATCAATTCTTTGACCTTTAGGTTTTATTCCGGTATCTGAAATAATTATATTCCATAAGTTTTTTAAATTGTTAGCCTTATAATCATAAATTTTTCCACACTTCAAACATATCATATTTATATGGAGTTCCATATCTGGATCATATCTTATACTTCCTTCATTGAACCCTAATTCTTGAATTAAGCCAAGTTCTTTTAAAAGGTGTAGAGTTTTATATATTGTACCCAAACTTATCGTCGGATATTCTTTTCTCAATTCTTGATATATTATCTCTGCTGTTGGATGATCATTCCTACTGAGGATGAATTTACATATTGCTAAACGCTGAGTTGTTACTTTATATCCTTTTTCTTTAAATGTTGTAATTAATTCTTGAGTATCCAAATCAATCATTTAATTGAATAATTTTATATTTTAAAGTGTTTTTAGAATAAATCATAATCTATATTAATAATGGTTACTGTTTGATATTAATTATTATATAAGAATCATTCTTGTATTATAAATCATTAACTATTAACATATATAATAGGTATTCTTGTATAGATAATGCAAAATAAATTAATTATGGAATAAAAGGAAGAAAATTATGAATGAAGATAGCAAAAGGATTAAGAGGCCCACTGCCGGCGGTGGTATGACGATCCGAGACTGGTGGCCAAATCAGTTGAATCTCGATATCCTACACCAACATTCTTCCAAGTCCAATCCAATGGGTGAAGATTTCAATTACGCTAAAGAGTTCAATAGTCTCGACTTG
>JBHLLI010000168.1:0-8943 GCA_048885765.1 Candidatus Hermodarchaeota archaeon | reverse complement strand
TAGATATAATTAACTTATTTTAATTTTATTTATTTTTTTTTATTTCTTACTTTGTATTAAATTATATTATTATTTCCTTATTAATCTAGGTCAGAAAATTCCTATGTTCAGATTCTTAACCAATGTTATTATTTTAATAACAACTTTATTTGTACTAATTATCAAAATTATTATTTAAATATTTTAGCCGTTTCAATTATTGTCTTAATATTTTTGGGGTTACATTTTCTGTTGATTTGTTGTGATGGTGATACTACTAATGAACAATGATATTTTTTCGCTTTAGTAATTAATCCTTTAGTATAGGCTTTTACTTCTTGTGGGGTACCAAAAGAGAGTAGACTCATATCTAGATTTCCAATAAAACAGATCTGATTTGTATATTTCTTGAAAAGGTTAAATATATCCACTCCCGCACTAGGCTCTAAACTTTGAACCCCATCAAAACCTAGTTCTATGAAAGTTTCAAACATATCAGAAATATAACCATCAGAATGCAATATTATATAACAGTTTCTTTGGTGTAACTCATTAATAATTTTTTTATATTCATCAAAGAATAGTTTTCGCCATATTTCCTTTGGGATAAAGGTCCTTCTTTTATATCCAATATCATCAGCGATTAAGAATGTTGTAGCTCCCACAGCTTGAATTACTTTTATTAACTTTTTCAAATAATTTGAGAAAAAACTAAGTACTTTTTCAATAAATTTAACATTTTTTTTTAGACATTGAGCAAAAAATTTTAAACCCATAGATTGCCAAGTTTTTTCAAATAACCCAGGTAAGGATATAACAAATTCGATATCATTATTTGTTCTATCTAAAAAATTTCTTAAATTCATAAGATTTTCGTCAGAAGGAAGTTTTAGATGTTCCCAATTTTCAATAATTTCTTCATTTTTGAACACTCCATCCCACATATACCACGTTCCCTTGTATAATCGCCCCCACCCATCAATTCTTATTTGATCATCAAGAGTATAACCACCTTTTCCACGACGGAAATCCCATAAAGAAATAGCATCAAACCCCATCTGTTCAATAATGCTGTAATTTTTATCATTTAAAATTAGATTCTTTTTTTCAGTTTTAAGATTATATTGTCTAATATAATTATCAATAAACTCTGATTCAGGGTATCCAGTGCAATAAATTGGAATTTCAGAGGTAATTTCTTTTGATAAAGCTTTAATAAAATTACTTAAGTAGGGAGACATTCTTTTATAGACTAAAGCGAAATTAATTATTAGAGTATAAATTATTTCAATAATTAAAATAATTCTTTTCAAGATTTATTATGAGTTACTGGGGAGTTGTTGACTGTCTATATAATATAGCTTTATCTCTCGCATTTTTTGCACTCATGTTTTTGTTGTTCTATATAGGGGTAAGGGGTTTTAGAAACAAAAATAAGTATGGTGGAGTATCAACGGTCGTATGTGGTATCTGTTTTTTAATTTTTGGATGTTATAATGCCTTTAGTAGATTTTTTCCTTATCCATACAACGGATTTATGGTGTGGTGGATAATGTTTACGATGATATTCAGCTTCAGTTTTATGGGGATAATTAAAAGGGTAAAGAACAAAATGGCGTTAGAGGCTTCCCAAAACACCATAAAAGAAGGGAAACAACCGATTTTGAGAAGGTATATTAATAGAATGACAAAAGAAAATCCTTACAGAACAGAAATTACATTTAGAATGGAGTTGATTAGAAAAAGCTTTCATTTAATGGGATTACTGCTTGTACTAGCCTATTTTGGGTTTTTCAGTCTTCTCTTTCCGCTTACCCTGATAATAAGTGATAGTGTAATTGTATTAATTAATCAAATTCAACCTGCGTATGAATTAGTTTGGGGCCCAATATCATTGTATCCATTTGTATTAGGTGATTTTCAAGCTATAATTTATCTCACAATGATGGCGTTGATTGGTTCACTCATGTTTGCGATAATTCCTGATCTGATAAGAATTATTTGGGGGCCTGAATATTCAGTTTTTAATTTTTTGACTCGATCTATGTTAAGAAACAAAGAGATTAATGCGGCAGGACCACAGATTTACATAATTACAGGATTTATTTTTTCTTATATGCTCTACATGGCTGAGATTATTCACATTTTAGCATTTTTTGCAGGCGTACTTATTGCATGTCTTTCGGATGCTGCTGCTGCATTAATAGGAAGAGGATATGGAAAGCGAAAAGTAATAGTGATGAGCAAAGAAACTAAATCAGTAGAAGGTTTTCTAGCAGGAACAATATTAGCATACTTTATCGGATTTATTATTGTAGGGCCAGTTTATGCGATAATTGGAGCAATAGTTTTCTTTATAACCGATTATTTTCCAATTTATACCGCAGATAATATTCTAAATCCTATTTTTATTCCAATAGGTTTCCAGCTTTTTATCGTTTTATTAGGATTGCCAGTAGGATGGTTTTAATTTTAAAATGCGTGCTCTCATTGATGAATTGAAAGATTTAAAATTGGCTATTTTTGATTTAGATGGAGTGATATACCGGGGAGAGGCACTTATCCCAAATACTGATAATATAATTATAGAACTAAAGGAGCACTCGATTAAGGTTGTGTACAATTCTAATAATTCCACCGCAACTCGAAAGACATATGTTGATAGATTAAAGGAATTCAATATAGAAAGTAAGGTGTCAGATTTTTATACGAGTGCATCTATAACTTCTGCGGAAATTACAAAATTAAAGAAAAATTCGAATATTTTTGTAATTGGTGAAATCGGTTTAAAATCAGAACTAAAAGCTCAAGGGCATAATGTATTAGAAGAGATTTCTAATTACAATGATATAGACTTTGTTATTGTAGGGCTTGATAGAGATTTTAACTATCAAAAATTAGCAACTGCCCAAAAATGTATTTTAGAAGGTAATGCTCAATTTTATGCAACAAATGCAGATTCTACATTACCTGTTGCTCGTGGTCTTAAACCTGGAGCCGGTGTAATGATGAATGCTGTAATAACATGCACAAGTAAAGAACCTATAAGGATTTTTGGTAAACCTGAACCATTTGGTATTAACTTGATATTGAACGATACTAAAATTCCTGCTAATAAAACGTGTATTTTTGGTGATCGCTTGAATACTGATATAATCGCAGGTAATAGGGCAGGTGTAAAAAGTATCGCTGTTTTAACAGGAGTGACTACTAGGGAAATGATTGAAGATTTAAAAGCTAGTTCTAATGAATCTCAGGATGTTGATAAAAATTTAATTCCGGATATGGTAATTGAAAATTTAGATGAGATTTTTAAATAATAGAGAATTCATTTCTACTTTATAAAAGGCCAGCTTTGATCATCATTAAGCGGCTAATTTCTTGAAAGATATCTTCCACATTTTCTCCACTTTTCGCGGAACATTCAAGATATCCAAAAAGATTATTCTGTTTAGCCAGTTCAAATGCTTCTTCTCGAGATACAGCTCTTTTATATTCAAGATCTAGTTTGCTACCCACCATAAGAACTGGCATTTGAGGGTTATCAGCTTTATAACCTTGTTTAAAAATTTCAATCCAGTCATGGAAATTTTTAAGACTAGTATATCTTGTTATATCAAACATAAAAACTCCTCCGGACGCACCAACCACATAGCTAGGCATAAGAAATCTAAACCTATCTTCTCCTGCAAAATCCCAGATTTGCAAACTTACGCGTTTCCCGTCAATCTCCACCTTTTTAACGTGAAAATCGACTCCAATTGTGATTACAGAATCACTTTTAAAAACCCCAGTTAAATATCGGGTAATAAGAGTGGTTTTTCCTACACCACCGTCTCCAAAAAACACGATTTTAAACATTGCGTCAGACATTTTCTCCAGCCTATCATTAAATTTATTATATTTTAAATCATCCTTATTGAGAAAGCAAAATAGGTGTGCGAATCTAGTTGGTAAAAAAAATATGATCTAACATTTATTAATTATTAATAAACTAGATTTTTAATTTTTTGTTTTTAGATACCTAATAATCTCAAATTTAAAATATTTTTTACAATTTATAAAATGAAATATTGTAATAATCGTAAAATTTAATTACCACAAACTATGCCTACAAAAGTTAGTATTGTAAATGTAAATGATTATGATTCTATTCCTAAAGCTGTAGTTGGAGCTATTAAATTAATTGAAGATAGTTTTTCATTTGATATTGCCAGTTCTAATAATATCCTCTTGAAACCAAATTTGCTTACTTCAAAGAAAGACGCATGTACTCAACCAAGTTTTGTTGAGGGTGTCATATCTTACCTAAAAGATAAGGGAGTGCCTATGAACAATATTTATATAGGAGATTCTCCGGGGCAATCCCAAAAAATAGGTTCTGATGTTGCTAAAAAAGTTGGTATCTATGAAATTTGTGAGAGGAATGGTATAAACTTTGTAGATTTTGAAAGTAAAACTCCTATAATCGAACAAATTGAGGGGGCTTCAAGGCTAAAACAGATTCATGTTGCCAGAGCAGTTAAAGATTGCGACATATTAATAAACCTTCCGCGCTTAAAATCACATTTAGAAGCTACAATGACAGGAGCAATAAAAAATTACTGGGGAATTATCCCGGGAGGCTTAAAGGCTCATTATCATCTATTTGGTAAAAATACGGAACAATTTGGGGAAGTTCTTGCTGATAATTTTTCATGGATAGTGAAAAATAAAACTAAGAGATTAATAGTTTATGATTTACAAGAAATCATGGAAGGTAGAATGGGACCAGGCGGAGGATCTATGAAAAAATGGGATTTAATTCTTGCAGGAACAGATGAGGTAGCATTAGACTTAATCGCAGCTGAAATTGGTAAATTAAAAGTTAAAAATGTCCCTCATCTTAAAAATGCTATAGAGCGCAATCTTGGGTTTGGAAATTTAGAAAATATAGATATTGTTGGAATTTCTCTTGAGAAAGCTAAAAAACAGACTCCTAAATTTAACGCGCCAGGAAATACTTACACAAGTTTTATAGCATATATGTCTGGGCATATTGGATATAAAATAATCAAAAAAATCCCTGAATTAATTAAGTCTAGGTGTATAAAATGTGGTGAATGTGCTCAAAATTGTGCTTCTGAGGCAATAGAATTTGAAAAGGGCAGTTTTCCAGTATTTTTAAGAAAGAAATGTATTTCTTGCTTCTGTTGCGCCGAATTATGTTCTGAAAATGCTATTAAACCAAAAAGTAGGGGTTTTGCAGGATTATTTGATTAAATTATACATTTTTTTTTATTAGATCTGAGTAAATTTTCAGAAAATGATAATTAGCTAATCTCGTATCGATTATTGAATCATATTGAATAAATTCATTAGTAGAATGTGCAAATCCTCCAATACCTAAACCTCCAGTAATGAAATTCAATTTTAATTCTTTCTGAAGCTTACTTAACGGAGCAGCAGCAGCACTTAAAGGCCACAATTCAGTTGAGGCACCTAAAAGAGAAGCACTCTCTTTAAGGCTTTTCACTAAGAATGAATCTTTTCTAACCCTCGAACTTTCATACCCTATATTTTTAATTATTTCTATTTGGGACTTTGTGTTTTGTGAGTATAATTCTACTTTTTCTTGAATTTCTTCAAAAATTTCATGAGTTGTTAGATGATGAGCGAATCTAATATCAACATTGCATAAAGCGTGATTAGGAACATAATTTTTTGACCCTTCCTCCAAAAATCCTGATTTTAAAGTTGAAATATTGAATGTAGGGTTGAAAAGATAACTAACAAATGCTTTATAAGGATCCTCTTCAACTGTTTGTTTTATTCCGGCTTTTTGCTTAATTGATTCAATATCTAATTCTTCTATAAGGGAATCAATAAGAGATTGTTCCTCATCATTGAGTATATACGGCTTTTTTAAACTGTCAATTTGAAATTCATTATTTGAATAGATTGTATTAAGTAGTGAAACTAATTCAGTTGCAGGATTTGGAATCATACTGCTAAAAGCTGAGTGTGGTTCTTCATTTTTTGAGGACACACTTATAGTAAGTGATAGGATCCCTTTATAACCTAATTTTAAGACTAGTTTACCATTAATATCTTGTTTTGTTGAGGGATAATAGGCATCAATACAATTACTGAAGATTTTTCTATTAGTGTTATTTTCAAGAAATTTTAGAAGAGTAAGCGAGCCTTTTTCTTCCTCACCATCAAATAATAGAAGTAAAGAAATTGGTAAACTCTGATTTTTTTTCAAGATTTTTACAATATTCAAGAAACATAATAATGGAGTTTTGGAATTATAAGCACCTCTCGATATAATACAATCACCTAATTTATTTAGGGGTACAGGTAAAATTTTAAGTTCTGCTCCAAATGGACTACTAATCCAATCTTTTTCATTATTAACAGGTTGGGTATCATACATCATGTAAATTAAAAGAGTTTCCTTAACTTCTCCCTCTACTTTAGCAAGGATAATTGGATTAATTATTCCCTCATATAGATTTGTTTCTTCAGAAATATCAGAGATGTAAGAGACGATATAATCTTTGGCTCTTTCAATCCCTTCAGTATTAAGAGTATTGCTTGGAATTTTAAGAAATTGAGACAGATCATTTTCTATGAAATTTTTATTAGAATCTCGTATTAAACCGATAATATTCAGTTCTGATTTTGGGATTTCCATATATAATATATTATTAAATAGTTTTATTTAATTGTCCATATTTACAAAGACTGATCTAAATTTAATAATGAATAATATGAGTAATTCTAATTTACAGAATCATAGTGAGCTATTTCTAATAATAAATGATTTGAAAAATACTGGAAATTTAGATGGCGCAATCTTTGCCTATAGAGATGGGGGTCTTATAATAGAAAGTCTAGGAGATAAATTTAAAAGTAAAGATTTAGTATCAATGTGTGCTTCTGTTTTGGAAAGTGCTGTAGGAATAGGGGACACGATAGGTTCTCAAAAAATTAATAAGATAATTGCGGAATTAGAAGAAAAAACAATATTAATTTTTGAGTGTGATGATAATACATTTTTAATATTGATTTTAAACAGAGAATCTAACGTATCAAATATATTAAACAGATTAGAGGAAATAGTTCATAAAATGATTAGAATATATTAGATCAAAATTATTATTCTATATTGTTATAGTTTAGCCGGAGAATTCTTTTTTTATAAATAACTCATCCAGTTTGGATCAATTTGATTAAGAGCACTCTCAATTTCTTTTCGAACATCCCAATTATCATCTCCTAATCCTTCTATCAATGGCTTGATAGCGTCTTTATTCCCAATTTCACCTAAAGCCTTAATTGCAGATATTCTTATCTTGTCGTCATTTTCTTTTAATAATTGAATAAACGGTTCAATAGATTCAACATCTTTAAGTTTTCCTAATGCCATAGCAGCCCAGCTTTTTATATATACATCTTCATCATTTAAGCAAGAAATCAAAGAATTTAATGATTCTTTACTACCAGACCTTAACAATAAATTGACTGCAGCTCTACGAGTCTTCCAGTTTGAACTATTTAGAGATTTTGTGGCAAAATCTATTATTTTTTTTTTATCAAATTTGATTAATGCTTCGACAACAGCTTTTCTCACGCTTCCATCTTCATCTTCAATTAACTTAAACAAGTGGTCTATTGTATTTGGATCAGTGATTTCACCTACTATTTTGGCACAAAACATTCTAATTTGCCAGGAGTTATCTGATAATCCATTTATTATCTTGGTATCAATTTGATTATCTAAAATTCTTAATAATGACCTATAAGCAGAACCACGTAAGCTTGCTATTGTACTATTAAAAACTGATAATAATAATTCAATCGATTGCATATCTTTTAAAAGTCCTAGTAATTTTATCGCTTCTCTTCTCGCGTTAATGTTTCTGCTTTTGATAACTTCATATAGGATTTCATACGATTTTGATTTCTCGAGAATTTTATGGAGTGCAATTTTTGCTAAATTACGGATTTTTGTGTCCTTTTCTTTTAGTAGTTCTACTAATGGTTTGATTGCTTTCTTGCTTCCAACATTACCTAAAACCCGAATAACTTCCTTTTTTACTTCTAGATCGGGGTCCTTTAATAAGTCTAAAATATACTTAATATTCTTTAATTCAATTATTCCTTCTAATGCTTTGACTGTATTTTTTCGTATTATTGGATCTTTGTCCAGTAAAAAATTAATTAAGATACTTTCACTTTCTTTGCTTTTTATTTTACCAAGAATAACTGGGAGCTCTCTTTTAATGTAAAGATCTTCGGTGTTAACAAAATCATTAATAACTTGTAGATTTCCTCTCTTACCAATTGCTACGATTGTATTAATTAAAGATTTATAAATTTCAGCGTTTCTAAAATGAAGTATATTAATCAATGGTATTAGTGCTTTGCTTACGTTAGTTTTTCCCAAAACTTCAATTACTTTTTTTTTTACTTCAAAATCAGGATCATTTAAAGCATCAATGAAGAATGTTATAGAATTATTTAGATCGCTTTGTCCTGCTTTTTCAATAATGTTTTTTCGAACTGAACCATCTTTACAATCCTTATACTTTTCTTTTAAAAAATCAATTCCTTTTGTTTTATAACAATTGGCCAAGATATTGATTAATTTAATCCTTAATTGAGGGTGGTGATCGTTCAAGAAAATGTTTTTTATATCCTGAAAGTTTTTATTTTTATCATCCTTATAGTTAACTAAAAGTTCTGCTGCTTTCAATTTACTTTCAATACTTTTAGAGGAAGTTAATATTGATAGGAGCATTTCAACAGCTTCATCTGGTTCCATTGTTTTTATTTTTTCAGTTAACTGATCACTGTTAAAACTCATGAATAAAACCTAAAATTATAATAGTTTATGCTGAGTATAGCAAACAATTAAATCTTTGAAATATTAATAAAAAGCTGGTTTATTTATGTTTATTCTTTTAAGTAAAATAG
>JBHLLI010000167.1:0-9034 GCA_048885765.1 Candidatus Hermodarchaeota archaeon | reverse complement strand
TTGTAATAGGTAATTCTTCATTGGAGAAATAAGCGATTAATTCGCCTACAGATTTCTTGAGTATTTCAGGAAATATCGATCCCTCCCAGGTAACATTAGATGCAATTGGATAATACCCTGTTTCATTACACTGCTTACATCCCTTTCCTTTGCAATGTGGGCAATTTTTATTAAAATTCTTAGGTTCAAGCTCCCCAAACCAAGTACCACATTTAAGACACGCAGGAATCCGAGATATGATAGAATTAATAGTTTTACCTTCAATTATCAATGAATTTGCACCAAGGGAGGATGCATATTGAACAATGGCTCTAATCTCATCAATATTATTATCTTTATTCAGTTGTCCAATTTGAACTTTAATATCGTGGGATTCTTTAGAATTCAATTCCTTAGGTATGGAATTTCCATCAACAATTATAGCATCAAGATCAAACTGTTTTTTTAAAAGATCAATCAATGTTCGATGGCTTCCTTGTACTTTTCTCATCAGTTGAGCAGATATCTTCACTGACTCCACTGTTCTTAAGGCATCTATCTTAGCAAAAATTTCATCTTCTTTCAAGAAAGTAAGCTTATTGCCACAAACATGACATTTTCTCTCACCAAATCTAGCATACAAGATTTTCAGTAGAGGAATGAGACCAATTGCAGATGCTAAAATTGAATTAGGATTACGATTTAATACATTCTGACTAAGCGCTACCGTAGGTCCTAAACCTGAGATGGAATTAACCTTTGCAGGATTTAATTTCATATCATCTTTACTGACTGAAAATGCCTCTAAAAATCTACGCCGAGCTTCTTTATATAATGTGTCAAAAATAAGAGAAGTTTTTCCTGATCCAGAAACTCCCGTAACTACTGTGAGCCCATCCTTTATATCAACATTGATATTTTTTAGATTATTCTCCTGTGCTCCACGAATTTTAATTTCCATAGTTTAATAAAAATATTATTTAATTAAGATACGGTCCAGTTTTGGATTCTTTATTTATTTTTATTTCTTTGGGATTACCTTGAGCAATAATTTTTCCTCCTTTAGGACCACCCTCAGGACCCAATTCAATGATATAATCACAATTTGACAAAATCTCGGGATCATGTTCAATAATTAAGACAGAATTTCCTGCTTGAACTAATTTTTCTAACAACTCCATAAGTTTAATTGCATCATAAAATGACAGACCAACTGTAGGTTCATCTAAAATGTAAAGAGCTTTACCTTTTCTTGCTTTACCTAATTCTTTAGCTAATTTAATTCGCTGTGCTTCTCCTCCACTTAGAGTAGGAGCAGGTTGTCCGAGTTCAATATAACCCATTCCAATTTCATCTAAGATATTAAGAACTTTTGAGATGTTTTCTTGTGTTTTGAATAATTCCTTAGCTTCATTTACAGTCATCCCTAACACATCTGATATTGATTTTCCTTTATATTTAACTTCTAAAATCTCTGGTTTATATCTTAAACCTTTACATTCTTTACAAGGTATTTCAAAGCTAGTGAGGAATGACACTTGTAGGTCTTGAACTCCTTGCCCTTTACAAGTTGGACAACGTCCTCGCTCTGAATTGTAAGAAAAATGTCCGGCGGTAAAATTTCGCTTTTTAGCTTCTGCAGTCTTGGCAAAAATGTTTCTAATCTTATCCCATATCCCTATAAATGAACATGGAGTAGAGGTTCGAACTCGAGAAATAGGTTTTTGATTGACAACAATTACACCATTAATTTTTTCCCAACCTTCCACTTGTCCAGAATAATCTAAAAAATCCTCATTATTTTCTTCTTCTTCACCGTTTTCTTCCTGCTTCTCTTTCTGATTCTTTGTTCCTCTTTTATAGAATGGTTTCAATAAAGGAACCAATGTATCTAAAACCAGAGAACTTTTACCAGATCCAGAAACTCCAGCAATTCCCACCATTAAACCTAAAGGAAATTTAACACTTACATTCTTTAAATTGTTAGTATTTGCATTCTTTAGAATTAGATAATTTGTGTGGTTATCTATATCTCTTCTTGATTCTTTAGAATTTTTTGGTAATTGAATAGTACCAGCAAGAAATTGCCCAGTGTAAGATTTTTTGCTGTTAACAATTCCTTCTAAGTTTCCTTGATATACAACTTCACCCCCATCTATACCCGCGCTTGGACCAATATCAATTATCTCATCAGCAATATCAATAAACCTCTTATCATGTTCAACAATAATAATTGTATTTCCTAAATCTTTCAGTTGCTTTAAAATTTCAATTAGAGAGTCTTTTTCACGTTCATGCAAACTCATACTTGGTTCGTCTAAAATATAAATTAAAGAATCAAGCCCAGCATCTAGATGAATCATTAGTGATAGCCTTTGAAGCTCGCCACCACTTAATGTGGGTAATGTTCGGTGTAAATGCAGGTACTTTAATCCAACATTAACCATCCGATTTAGGCTTTCTAATATAGTCTTTCTAATAGATTTGCCTTGTGGACTTTTAATATCTTGATCAGTAAGATTTTCAAGAAATAATATTAAATCATCAACGGGAATCAAGGCTAATTCTCCTATATGTTTATCCCCAATCTTTATTTCACGAGCTTGCTCATTAATTCTATATCCATTACACTCCTCACACTTTTTTTTTGTCATAAAATTATTATGAATCTTATGCCTTCTATAAGCACTCTTACTTTCTGTTAAAGCTCTTTTTATATGTGGAATAATACCCTCAAAAACTCGTTCTAACTCACCAGTAAAAGTCTTAGATTCCCATTGAAATCTGAGCTTCTTACCACTGCCATATAGAAATACCTGCTTAACATCATCTGGTAAATCTTTAAAAGGTGTATTTATATCAAAATTGTAAAATTTAGGTAATTGTTCTACAAATCTAATTTGGTCTGCGAATACTGCAGAACCCGCTTTAGTAATTTGTATCAGATTTTTATTGTAGTCCTGAACAATCATTTCTTCAGTAAGGAGCATTTTATAACCCCTCCCCTTACATTCTAAACACATCCCTGAAGGTTCGTTAAAAGAAAAATGTTTGATTTGTTTACGTTCTACCAACATTCCACAAATATCGCACTCTAAAGTGCTCTGATTTACAGGTTCCTTACAAATTGGGCAGATTAAAATTCCCTCGGTGACATATAACATACGTATTAATCCATATATCCCTGTTTTAGTTCCCACGGTTGATCTCGGATTAAAAACACGAGTGGTTCTTTGCTCAACTGCTACAGTGGGGCTTAGTCCATCAATCATATCAAAAGGTTTTTCATCATCAAATTTTGGTGGAAAACCAATTGATTGAAGATATCTGTTCATACCCTCATCAAAGATAATATCAAAAGCTAAGCTTGACTTTCCCGATCCAGAAACTCCTGTTATAAGAATTAACTTACCTTTAGGAATATCTACATCGATATCCTTTAAATTATGTATTCTAGCACCTCTAACTTTTATAACATCCATTTTCAAACTCCTTCTATTTTATTTTTTGTAAAATGTAGGTTGTACAGTCAAATCCAGTAGGATTTTTCTTTACCATTTCTATTTCATTAATAAATTGTGTGATTTGTTTAATATTATCAATATTTTCATACTTTTTACGTAAAACATCGATCTTTTTCTCTAATGGGGCATAATATTCCTTCCACCAACATTGTTCGGCCCATGGTATTTGATTTATAAGTTTAAAACCAAATTTTGGAAAGTGTTTAAGTTTCCTATTCGCCCAGTTAGTAGCTTCTCCCGAAATCAAATAACCGTTTGTTTTAAGTAGCCTATTACATTCATTTAAAGCTCTCTTGAGATCAAGAATATGTATGACCCCTTCATCCCAAATTATGTCGAACATCTCATCTTCAAACTTTGTATCATAAATAGAACGATTAAATATTTTTATCTTATTTGAGAGACCTTTTGCGTTAATCTTATTTTTTAATTTATTCAATACAATCTGGTCGATATCAATCCCAATTATTTCTCCATTAGTTAACCTGGCTAATTCTAGGGTAGGTAAACCAGTACCGCATCCAATGTCCAAAATGCGAGGATTATCCAGTTTTGGGATGATTTCAAATACTTTTCTGGTATATCTAAGAAAAGTAGCTCGAAGGCCTTCAATATCTAATTCTTTTAATATTTCAATTTCCATTTATCATTCAATCCTCTTTTAAAATTTCCTCCTATTTTATATTTGGATTTATTCTGTTTCCACAATCGAAACATTCTGAATCGTGAACGCAAATTTCGCCTCCACATTCGGGGCATGTATACAGTTTAACTTGCTCTTGAAGCCACTTTTCAACCCCAACTTCTTCAATTCTTTTCAAATTATTGATCAGATTCACAGAATACCGTTCTTGATATGTACGATCAAGCTTTTCTAACTTATCACATGGAAATGTATCACATTCATAGCAAAATTCTAACTCGTTTTTCAATAACGGTGGACAATCTCGTCTTATGAAAGCACATTTCTTATTTCTTATTCTACACCCCTCACATCCTCGTGTATAACCTCTCTTAGCTAATAAGTCCTTTTTTCTTAATACATACTGTCGACATGTCCCACAATATAGGCCACATGGTGCAGCTAAACTCTTATCTACCATTTGGTACCACCTAATTTTTGATTTTGGTTAATTTTTTAAATGCTTCTTCTTCTAGTGTGAGAATGTGAAGCACTTTATTATGTAATTCTCCGAAATCTACGTGATTTAAACAATCCTCCTTATATTTATTACTAGTACCTTTCAAAGTTTCTGCAATAAGAGTCCAATTTTGAGCAGAGTCACTAATTAGTGGAATACATTGTTTGAGAATACTGAATTCATCTGAATTCCAAGCTCTAGGCCCTTCCTTTAACTCTGGATCTACTAACAATTCCTCTAAGAACTCCTTATAGAGTTTTCTAAATGAGCCACCTCCCGTACCCCAAGTTTCTATGTATCCATGAGTGAGTTCAAACATCAATTGCGCTAGTGAAATTTCTTTTCCTTTAGAGTTCTTTATAGTTTTATTTAACTTTTCTCCCCATTTAAGCAATGAATTTGCAAATAATCTTAATCCTTGAATACCATTAGTGTTCGTTGAAGGACGCAACATGTTATTCGCCACTTTTTGAATTGCTAACTTAACACCCGCTGCTAATGGGGGATGCTTACCGTCTGGTCTACGTGTCATAGAGAATTGAGAATTTCCAGGGTGCATAAATTTAGGTCCATAAGTTGAGCTCCTCGCAGTCTTAAGTACATCTATGGGAACCTCTTGAAAACCTTCAAACTCTGTATCACCTATATAAGCTACTCCCTTCTCCTCATCATATCCACCTAATACTACTGCATGACCTCCAAAATGAGCTTCATCCATTTCATCATCGAAGCCTTCGTAAGGCATATATGCTATATCCACTCTTAGTAACAGTGGAATATCTTGGTCTAACATGCTTTTAGATTCCTCCCAGGCTTTATCTGCACTTGTAAATGATTGCTTTCTTAATGTAATACCTAATAACCGACACGCTAAACTATTAGGTTCAATAGTTCCTTGCTTACCTCCTAAGAAGAATGGGATATCAGATTCAGGCATAAAGGAAGTCTGACCTGAAGTATCAAAAAACCCAAATCCCATTGTAGCATCTAAACCAAAAGCCATAGGTTCAGACATTGGAAATCCATAAAACTCGAATAAATCCCTCATTGATGATGATTCGCAATGATGACCTAAACGATGTTCAAAATTCTTGACCATATGTTTCATTTAATAATTCCCCCTTTTTTTATTTATAATCATCAGGACCAATATTTCCTTCAACTTTTTTCACGTCATCCAATACCATTTCAAAGAATTCTTCATCGGTTTCGAGAATTTTAATAGGATGTATAAAAAGACCTGTTACATTGATTGGCATACCTGAAAAATTTGATAACATTTCATTTAACATATCCTCTAATTCTTTTCTATGTGTTTTTATAATTTCTATTGCATGACTAAAAGCTTCAATTTGCTCTTCAAGACTTAAAATCGGAAACATTGAAAAAGCTACATAAAAATCTTCATCCATTTTTCCAATATAATTATATAAAACATCATAAACCTTCTTTTTTAATACATCATAACCAAATTCAGTTATAATGTAGTTTTTTCTTGTCCGATTATCAATTTCTTCTTCAAAACTCTCTACTAGATCCTCATTTTCTAATCTATCTAAGGTTCTATATATAGTGGAGAAGGAAAAATCCACACCTATATTTGTCCAATCTCTCATTCCTCGTTCTTCAATTCTTTTATTAATATCATAAGCATGACATCCTCCTTCATGCATTTTTTCATTAATTAATCCCAAAATAACAAATGCTCGATGTTTTAAAGAATAATTTTCAGCCATTGTAATTCAATATTATTTGCATTTTTTAAAAAATGACAATATAAGAAAAATTAGGATAACACCATATTTAAATATTTGCAAAAAATGAAAAATGACAATATATAAAAAATTCCGGAAATGAAAGTATCGAGTAACTTTATCTTTTTTTGCTCTTTTTATCAATTGAAAACTAAAATAAGTGAGAATTTTATGGACATGAAAGAAATTATAAAACTATGTAAATTGACTGAGGATGAAATGACAGAGTATTTACAATTAACTAAAAATATTGACCACAAGGAAGATCATCAACGAGCCTACAGAACGATGATGAATCAAACAAGAAGAGAATTGTTAAAATTCATTGGGATTAATGTAAAAACTTTTGAGGAATTAAAGGATAATTTTAATGAATTAGGCGACACCTTAAATTATCACTTATCAATGTTAGAGCAATTATTTTATATTGTAAATACAAAATCTGGTTGGAAAGCTACTCCAAGAGGCATAGGGTTTTTGTACAATGCAATAATGCAAGATTAAGATTTCAAACTTGATCTTGGAATTACTGAACAGTTGAAAAAAAATTCTTAATATTCTGATATTACCTCTATTTTAAATTAAAACTCTAATATATATCATAATTCCATATTTCCTTTTTCTATTATGGTAAATCAAATTGGCAAATTAAATGAAACCACGTTTCATACAGACTTAATATGGCTATATAGTGAATCTAATGATCAACTTGAAAAGAAAGTCGGGAATTACATTGTAGATATCGTTAGAGATGACCTTTTGATTGAAATTCAAACAAAAAATTTCTCAAATATTAGAAGTAAAATTGAGACCCTAATGCAAAAAAACAAAGTCAAATTAGTCCATCCAATTATTCAGGATAAATGGATTATTAATTTAGATACTCAATTAAATAAGATTATTCGCAGAAGATTATCTCCACTCCATTGTTCCTATATAAATGTATTCGAGGAATTAATTAGAATTCCTAAAATGATCTCCCATCCTAATTTCTCGATTGAAATTTTATTAGTTCAAATTGAAGAAATTCGTGAAAAAAGTGACAGGGGAAGTTGGCGAAGAAAAGGTTGGACGATTTATGATAAGAAATTATTTAGAGTAATAGAGAGTAAAAAATTCCATAATCCAATTGACTTCTTGTACTTTATACCGAGAAATATAAGCATCCCTTTTACAAACAAAGAATTAGCAGAAAAATTAAAAAAACCTCTAAGGCTAGCTCAAAAAGTAAGTTATTGCCTTAGAAAAATGGACATGCTTAAAATAGTAGGTAAAAATGGAAATGCTCTTCTTTTTGATTTTAACTTTTAAAAAAATAAAAAGAAAAAAGAAATTTTAAAGTAAAGGTTATCCTCGAAATCGTCTTTCTAATGTTTTTCCATGTAGTATAAATGCTAGTAATAGAAAGCCAAAACCAAAAAGTGTTAAGATTCCAACATCAAATAATACTCCTAATGGCCCAAAAACACTAGTACTTCCTAAACCAACATTCACAATGTCAATGAAATATGTTAATGGAGATATGAAAGTAATTGGTGATAATGTTATTGGCATGAATAAAGGGCTCATGAATATTAATGGAAATTTAATAAGTATTGTTAATACCATTGTATTTCCTGGAGTATCTGTGGAAGGAACTGATAATATAAGACTAAAACACGCGAAAGCTAAACCTGCGATTATCATTCCAGTTATAATATAGATAAGGTTCATTGTTAATTCAGTTGACAGAAAAATCATTCCAATTATTAATGGAATTGATGAAAATATAATTCCATATATAAAAGTACTCCAAACACTCCCAACTAATATAGTTTTTATCGATATAGGGCATGTTACTAATCTTTCGAATGTTCTCCTCATAGTTTCCCAAGGAAATACTATAGGTCCAATTGAAGTTGATGTTAAAAATGTGATCATCGTCATTAGACCAGAAATTAAATAGATTGGTTCTACACTCCTACCAAGAGTTAGAGCTATAAAAAGTATTATTGGAAAAAGAATTCCTTGAATTAAAACAGGAGGTTTATTATAATAAATTTTTAAATCTTTTTTGGTAATTACAAATGATCTTTTTAATTGGATGATAAAACTCCTCATTTTGCTATTTTTTAAAATTGTCTCACTCATTTTTAACACCTCTTTCAATAATTTTTAAAAAGGCCTCCTCTAATTTTGGCTGATGTGTACTAAGATGCTTTATCTTCATATTATGAGCTTTTATATAATCTATTATTTCCAAGATTGAATTATGGATATCTTCAACTATAATATGCAAACCTTCTTGAGATTCTTGAACCTCACTAATACTATTAAGATTTTTAATTTCTCCAGTATTAACTCCATTATCTAAATTTAAATCTATCGCTTGATAATCCTGTGTTAGTTTTCTTACATTTTCAGGTGTGTCTAAACTTATTATTCTTCCGTGATTGATTATTGCAATTCTATCACATAATTCATTGGCAACCTCCATATCATGGGTTGTTAAGAAAATTGTCATACCTTGTTTGTTGTATTCTTTTATTAACTGTTTGATGATTTTAGCAGACTGAACATCAAGACCGGAAGTAGGTTCATCAAGAAAGAGTATTTTCGGGTTAGTCATTAAAGCCATACATAATAATAACCGCTG
>JBHLLI010000166.1:0-9068 GCA_048885765.1 Candidatus Hermodarchaeota archaeon | reverse complement strand
AGAAAAAGTGGCGGAAGAAGCGGTTCTAGTAAAGGACATTATGCAAGGGTTCAATGCAGTAAATGTGGAAGATTTGTAGCTAGGAGTAAGGCAAAGGCTGTAACAAGAAGAGTATCACTTGTTGATAGTCGAATGTATACTGAATTAAAGAAAGCAGGTACAATTATCCAAGCTCCAAGTAAGACTAAATACTACTGTATTTCATGCGCAATACATGGGCATCAAATCTCACAACGAGATAAGAGTTTAAGAAAATATTAATTACCAGTTCATTTAGTAAGTCATTATAATTCATATATTTAGTTGTTTAAAGAAACTGGGAAGTGTATATTTAATTTGGACTTGATTTTCATTTGTAATTTCTATAACAGCTCTTATTAAGAAGACATTTTTCAACTCTTCATCAGGTTCATATATCTTCACTTTTGCGGTCGGTTTTATTTTTAGTGTATAATTCTCAGCAATTCCAGTAACATTTTCTGTTGTTTTCAGTTTAATCCCAAGTAAACCAAGTTCATAATGTGAAATAATGAATAAAATTTCCCCTTCTTTTTGCGAATTTTTCTCAAAATGAACAACCTCCAGAAAATCTTCTCTCAACTCATTTGGAAGTTTAGCAAAGGGTATAATCTTTTTCCTGCCGGAAAGGTATTCAAAAGGTGTGTATAAAAGTATATTGAAACTAGCTATTTTCTTAATTTGTTCATTATATTTTTCTATATCTCTAATTTCGTAAGCTTTATCAAGTAGGATGTCCAGTTTATCAACCATATCTTCTGCTGAATACCCAACTAATACAGTTGCAATGTAAGCTCTTTTTAGTTTTTCAATTAATACTTCACTTTTAAATGACAATTTATAATCAATTGAAATTTCTAATGCTTGATTATACAAATTTGCTGCAATTTGAGAATGCCCTAATGCCAAAAAATAATCTCCAAGTTCACTGAACACGATTATCGCATCAAGGAAATTTTTATCTAAATCCATTTTTGAGATTTCTTCCATAATATTCATGGCAGTATTCTTATCTTCACCTTGAATATAAATTGCTATAGCTTTTCCTATCAAGCATTTAAGTCGCAGCTTATCATCTTCATAGATATCAGCTAGCTCTTCTGAAAAATTATATTGTTTTATAGCATTCTCATATAACCCATGAAATAAGTAAATCAAGGCTTTGATATAATTTAGGGTTAAACAAGTTTTGTAATTATGAATTATTACAGAGAATAATGCTGCTCTTTCAAGCGAGTCGATTGCAGCATTAATACGCCCTAGAGAAACTAATAAAAAGGCTCTTAAAAATTCCATCTTGCTAATTTCAGAACAGATCAACTGTTCAACGACCTCATAATCCTTTAAATTGGTTAACTGGCCTGATGCAACTTGAAGTAAAGAGACTAAAAAACCATTCCCTGTTTTCAGATATTTTATAGCATCTTTCGGTTCACTTTTTGTTATTGCTTCACGAGCTCGAATTACATACTCTCTTGAGATCTTCAAATTTTCAAGGAATTTTAAAATCCCTAGTATTCTATCTTCCTCACTCTGAGGAAGTTCTTGATTTGCAATATATTTCTCAGCAATTGCTATTTCATTATGATATTTAGAAGCACCAATCTCAAATTTTACACCTGTATCTGGATTTTCTAACTCAATATCTTGGGTTAAAATTGAACTTTCTGTTACAGCAATTGCTTTTTCAATCAACCAAGTAATCTTCTGCTCAGCAGGATAAATTTTAGATCGTTCAATCATATAAGATAATGTGTAATTAAGACTTCTCTTCCATATATCTTTAAAATATTTTCGCATTTGAGAATTAGTGGTTGATTTTTGAACTTTTAAAAGAAAACTCGAAAGAGATAAAATATTTATTTTTCCTTTGTAAAGAATGTTTGTATTTTTAGCCAATTTAAAATCATCTGTAACTAGATGAACAGGTAAATTACCATTTTTTTCCAATAATTTATTTCCAACACACACTAGGGTCAGATCAGGATCTTGAGCAGGAAATCTTACATTATATTTGCTAAGGTCATCTTTTATATTATCAATTTCGCTAGCAGAGATGTTCTCTATATTGATAAAAGTCTTCATTTTATCCATGTAGGTATGTGGAGCTTTAATTTCATCAAAAACTGTTTTGGAAATAAAATATTTGTAACCTAAATCTTCTCCAACTTTTTTTAAATTTCCTAAAATATTGCGTGCTTTAATTTGTAGCATACAAATGAAAAAATTAGCGTCAAAAACGATTCTATTTGGGTTATTCATATGAGTAAGGAGATTGCTTTGATTGATTTAGAAAAAACTTATTTTAATAAATAATAGATATAAGAATAATATATTTTTTTTTCATTAAAATAAATGAAAATAGAAAAATTATCAAAGATAAATAAGAATAGATCTCTTGTTAAAAATTTTTTAAATTATTATTAAATATTAAACAGTGTGAATTTCTATTTTATTAATAGATGTTGTGGGATATTCAGGGTCGGGAAAGACACAATTCATTACAAATGCTATTAAATTATTGAAAAAAAAATTGAATTATGAAGTCTCGGTAATAAAAAACATAAAAGATCATCCAGTTGATGAAAAAGGGAAAGACTCTTACAGATTTGCTAAAGCAGGAGCAATTTTTTCTGTAATTCAAAATGCTAATTATGAGACAGCAATTTTTATGAAAATTGAAGAAGGTAAATTAGAAGAACTTTTAAATTGGCTAAATTCTGGACTTATTAAACCAGATTTAATATTTACTGAAGGTTTTAGAAATCTAAAAAATCCTACAGTCTTATGCGTATCTGATTTAGGAGAAATTGAGGAACAATTAACTGAAAACGTTAAAATGATTTCAGGAATAATCTGTTCGAAAGAAATATCGAAAAAAACCGCTTTTAATATACCAATGATTGATATTGAGGTTGAATTTTCAAAGTTTTTAAATTTATTTAATCTTTTTCCAAAACGGAGCTAATTGATGACAAATTGACTCGACATTACTTTTAATTTTTGTATCACTTATCTCGCTAATGACATATTCACTTAGCTTTTCACAGATTTCAATTTCATTGGTTATGTCTCTAACAGAGTTTCTAATTTCTTGAATAAAATTATTTAACGGAATTATAATCTCATCTATTATCCATTCTTCGAAAAAAGGTTGATCAGAAAAAGATTGGATATTATATGTAATCATTATTTGTATTAATTCTTCAAGAGTGTAAAAATGCTTATTTGGAATTGTTACATCATATTGTTCTAATTCTTTTTTAAGTTGTTCTCTATTTAGACTTATTATATAATCTGGCCAAACATCATCAGAATAATTGATATCCTGAAAAACAAAAAGTTCTAAAACTCGTAAGGCGATATTTTTTCCAACGTAACGACTGCGTGGATCAATAAAATTCATAGATGCTTCACTAGGAGAACTTTTCATAAATATTTTATCAATTAATACATAAAGAATTCTGCAAATATGATCAACTAAAATTTGAAACGTTAAAGGAGTATTATCTGGATTCTCCATGAGAATTTCATTTTCTTGATCAATCTTTTGAGAAAAGTTTGAATTTAAACTTTTTAAGAACGTTTTAAAGAATCCAAAATTAAGTTGAGAGATGTTCTTTCCAAATATTTTATGAAAGAGGAGATTAATGTTTTGAATATTTGACAAAGCTGATAAATAATTTAAAAATTCCTTAATACTTTTTATGGAATTTGCTCCTATTACATCATTTGTTTCTTTATTATATTGATTTAATGTCTTTTTAAAGACTTCTGGTAAAAATAATAAATCTCCTACTTCTAATGCTTCAAGTCCACTTCCAAAATAATATTTCATATACAATAAAAATAGATTTAATTGTGATTTTGGTGAAGGTAGGTTATTTGCTTGGAAAGTTGAGTATAAAGTAGATTTTTTATCAAGATATTCAAAAAACTTGATGATAGCATTTTTTTTTTCTGTTGAATAGTCGAGGTTATCAAGGAATTCTTTTTTGATAATATCTAACTTGGAAAATACTGAATCTTCTACTCTCGCACCAACAAAATTAAAAAAATCTAATAAAGGTGAGAAACTTTGGAGCAAATTACATTTTTTATAGAAATAATATAGAAGATCTACTAATTTTTCTTTTGAAGTTGGATATTCATCTAAAGCAATCTCATATAATCTTTCTCTTCCTCTAAACAAATTCTCAAAATAGGATTCAGGAATCCCTTTATTCTGTCTTAAAAAATAATAAAGAACCATATTATAATAAGATTCAAATATTTCATCTTTACTGTCTTTACAAATTATAAGGAAATTCAAATTTTTTTTTGGATCTTCATTTTTTATGATAATTGCATCAAGTAGAATGAAGATATTTTCCCGAGTTACGTTTCTAATAACCATTCCTAAAAGTCGAACAATGAAATATAGATATCCAGAAATTATTGAAAATCCATAAAAAATTTCAATTTGAAATCCCTCAGCTATATTTAGAAATTTTTCTTCTTCTATAGGATCTAGCTGATAATTATATTCAAAGAATATTAGCTTCTCAGATATTTTTTCTTTACTAAATAACTCCAGTGAATTTTCGTTGAAATTAAAAAAAACCTGTAAAAAAAATCTAAAGAAATAATTAAAATTTTCATAAAAAAATGAAGTAAAACTTTGTTTAATGATACGAGTTTGGTTTCTTTTTTGAAAATTATCCCATCTTAGATTAATTTCATTTTTAAATTCTTCATATTTCTGATTATTTTTCTTTAAGAGATTGAATAATAAATTATTAATAGCTTTAAGACTTAAATCCTGATATTGTGAATTTTTTACAAGAGTTTCAACGATGTATTTTAATTCTTTATAAGCCACGATTGATCGAGTATATAATCTTATTAACTTTTTATATGGTTTTTAACAACCCTAAGAAAAAATGCTATTATTAATAGAAAGAAAATTTTAACATAAAAATCTTAGTCAATTAAAGTAAAATAAGGTTTACTTCAAATTTGTTAAAATTTCATATTTAAATTCAACAAAAAATTCAAAATAATTTTGTTATTTCATCAGTTTCCGAGTATTTGAGAGGTTCTCTAATTCCATTTTCTTTCTCAACCAATAATCCTCGGTCTTTTGAAGTAATTCTTCCTATTCTTTCTGCAAATATTTTATTTTCTATTAGCATATCAATTAAAGTAGATGAATCCTTTTGATCTATCGCAATTAACAATGATCCAGATGCTATGCAATTGTAAGGATTAAGGTTAAATATTTCACTTAATGTTCTTGATTCTTTTAAGATTTTTATCTTCTTTTCTTCGATCAATGCTCCTGTTTTTGATGCAATTGTCATCTCAGCGATACCGGTATAAATACCTCCTTCAGTAGGATCATGCATAGACTTAATATGATAATTACTATTTGCTAATAATGCTTCGTCCAAAATACTTATTCCAGGATTATAAAGATAATTCTTACATTTTTCAATAAATTTATGCTTAAATCCTTTATCTAACAAATCTTTTTCTTTTTCACGACCAATAATGGAAGTACCCTCGATAAAAATACCTTTTGTTAAAATCAGATCATCTCCAGGTTCTGCCCCCGAAGTAAGTACTAGTTTTTTTTTATCTACTTCTCCAATTAAAGAGCCAATCACAATTGGTCTAGATAACTCTGGTGTAACTTCTGTATGGCCCCCTATAACTGTTATTCCCATTGATTTACAGGTTTCATGTATGTCTTTAAATATCTTTCTAATCATTTCACTTGTTGTATGATTAGAAGGTAATAAAATCGTTGCTTGAAACCATTTTGGTTTAGCTCCCGTACATACAAGATCATTTACATTTACTATTACTGCATAATAGCCAATCTCATCTGTAGCGAAAGTAATTGGATCAGTTTTAGCAACTAGATAATTCTCACCAGGCATATCTATAACCGCTGCATCTTCACCAATTTTAGATCCCATAATTACTCTATTATCTTTAATTTCTATTTCTGAGAGCAACTGGGCTAAATATTCATGTTTAAGCTTTCCGAGAGTGAATCTTTCATTAACTCTATTCATTGTTATAGTCTCTTTAGGATTCCATAATTTATTAAAATTTTGAGCAATAAATCAGTAGGTCCTTTTTTATAATGATCTGAAATAATGAATAATAGTACCCTAAAATTTAAAATTCATTACTTCCTTGAAGATAATAAGCTATAAAAATACACTAATAAAATAGAGTCTGAGCAAAATGGGATTTGGTAAAGCATTTTTATTTAGCCTAATAGCTTTCATTGGTATTAATTTTATTATTACAATAATTTATTATGCATTTGCGGGTTTTAATCTATTGATTAGCGAGATTCAAAATTACCCTTTAATGATATTATATTATTTATTTGGCTCAATAATTAGTGCCCCATCTGCAATTTTTAATTGGACAATAGCAGAGCCATTTCTTTTAAATGACATGGATATGCTGATATTTGGATTAGGACATTTAGTTGCTCCTTTAATAGCCGCAATTCTTGCAGGGAGATTTGGTGATGGTAAAGGTCAATCTTTTGGAGGATGGCTATTGACAGCAGTCATTAGTACTGCTGCAGTAATAATTGCAGCCTGGTTAAGTCCTTATACTGCTGGTACGTTAATGACCACTTATCTTTGGCCTTCCACCAACGTCATTCTGGTGCTAGCAATAATTAGTTGTTTGATAAATATTTTCTTCTATGGATTTTTCTCTTTACTTCTTTCTAAAGAAGAATACTACTAAACAAAATTAGAATTTTAATTTTTTTTTCTATTATTGGTTGAGATAGTTATTCAAAATTTTGTGATATTTTTATATTCAAATCTAAATATATTATTTGGAAGGGAAACAAAATTTTCAATCTTACATTGGATTTCGCCTTTAATATTCTGTTTTTATTTAAAACTTGAATTTTGCATTCCTTCTTTTCTCCTTTTTATATTGCTTTTGAAATTTATGTTTTAGAAATTTTAAAGACATATTAATAGGTTAATAGAAGGCTTACTCTGAAATTAATATAAGAAAAATAATAGTATTAGTAAATTTCAATCTATAAGGTTATTATTAGTATGAGTTCGGGAAAAATAGAACAAAATTATTTTAAAATTGTTCAAGATGATTTGCCTATTAATGAATCTGTTATTTTTTCTGAAGATATTTTACATAAAAGTCATCAGTTTAAATCTGAATTATATAATGTAGGAAGAAATAAAGAGATTAATTATAAGATTCAGGATCTATCATTTAGAATAGAAAATAGTAATTTTGATACGATAAAAAAAATCCATTATATTTTAAAAAATTCTCAAAATCTCACTCAAAAACAAAAATTTGACTACTGTAGTAGTCAACGATTTTATATGAAATTATATTTAAAGGATATTTCTGAAAGAATTTAGTTGCACAATTTGCTAAAGTATACTTTTTCTGGCAATTGGAATTTTCCGAAATCTTAAAAAATCTACATAATCACATAAAAGTGATAGACTTTTTGCAGCATCCCTTAATGACAAATAATATAGTACTCTTTTTTTGTGTAGTAATTTTTTTGCTGAATTAAATCTTTTAGCAAGAGTACTATCGTCAGCAAGATTTGGTAAACAAAAAGCAAACGGTTTTGATATTGAATCTCGCATTTTGATCATTCTACTAAAAACATGACGATAAATATGGTCAGGCCAAAGTGGAATTATAATAATATCGATATTGGGATCATTTACAACAACCTTAATACACTCAGTAAAAACATTTAGAATAAATCCAGATGCTCCTAAATCAATAGGATTTTTAATACCTACATTTACATCTGGTAAAATACTCCCGATTTTAGATTGTGATTCTTGAGTTAATTCTGGTATAAGTAGATTTTGGGAAGCAAAGATATCAGTTAGATTAACGGATGCTCCTCCACCTGGAGTAATTATTCCAACATTTCTTCCCTTTGGTATGTAATTTGGATAAATTAATTCAAATGTCTTAATAGTATTCCAGAATTCCTCATTATCTCTAACAAGAACTGTTCCTGTCTGTTTTGTCATTGATTCCCATAATCGATTATTCGAAGCTATTGCTCCAGTATGCGAGAAAGCGGCTCTAGAACCTTCTGCAGTATATCCCCCCTTCCATAATACTACTGGCTTGATATTTGTAGTTTTTTGTAATTCTAAAAACATCTCTCTAACAGTCGCTGACCCACTCGATTCCAGATATGCTGCAATCAAAGAAGTTTTTGAATTTTGACGAAAAAATTTTAAAAAATCTACACAATTCAAATCAATTTGATTACCAAAACTTATACCGTAACGATATCTTATATCTCGTTTATATCCTACGTCGACCAATTGAGTCAAATGTCCACCAGACTGCGACATGAAAGATACTCCCCCTTGATTCCCTTTTTGGGAAGCGAATGTAATTGCCATTCCGTTTTCGGAATTTAATGGACCTAAACAATTTGGCCCAATTATTCTTGTTTTTGAACCTTTAATAATTTTTAAGAGTTTTTCCTCTAATTCTTTGCCTTTGAGATCTCCTGTTTCAGAAAATCCTGAAGCAAAAATGATAACCCATTTTATTTTTTTTTGAACACACTCCTTTAGTGTTTCTGGGATAGAATCTATTTTTAATGAAATATATGCTGTATCTATTGGAAATGGAACATCTAATACAGATTGATAGCATTTCCAATCCAATATTCTATCGTGTTTTGGATTAATTGGATAAAAAGTATTTTTCCAAATAGAATCTTTAAAAGCTGGTAAATACATCATTGAGCCTAGTGTTGAGCTCTCTGATGCACCAATAAAAGCAATATGCTTCGGATAGAATAATGAAGAAAGATTTTCCGACTCTTTATTATAGTTATCCATTGACTAAGTAAATTTAAAAATTGTTTAAAAACTTACTATTTAATCTATAAATTGAATCCAGATAATTAGAGATAAATTTTTAAAAAACCAAATTTTTAATTCAATTTAAAATTAGACTACACATAAATATTCATTTTACCATTAAAAAAAAAACACTAAAAGATT
>JBHLLI010000165.1:0-9087 GCA_048885765.1 Candidatus Hermodarchaeota archaeon | reverse complement strand
TGCCTCCGTAGCTTAGCGGTATAGCATTCGACTTGTAATCGAAAGGTCGGGGGTTCAAATCCCCCCGGGGGCTCTATAAATTTTAAAGTTAGATTAATTATTATTAATTTTGACTTCTTAAATATTGAAAAATTAATTCTACTGTATCTTTTATCCCATCTAATGTACTTATCTCAGGTACATTATGGGCAAACATTACAGGTATGCCAACTAGGACAGAGGGGATACCAAGCCATTTTTGGGCTTTTCCCGCATCAGAGCCATAGAATTCTAAGACGCCATCTTGATATTTTATATTATTTTGCTCAGCAACCTCGACTAGAGTCTTGCATATCTGATAATCGAAAACACCAGATCCTCCCGCTTCTTGCCATACAATTACAGGCCCATCATTCAATTTTGTATCTGAGCTTACGGTTCCTGGAAAGTTTTCAACAAGTCCAATATCCAGTGCTATAATTTCATCTATTTTATTGTTTCTTGCAAAGAATAAAGAGCCTTCAGTTCCTACCTCTTCACGTGCTGTTCCTACAATATATAGGTCAATAGGCAACTGTAAATTTCCTGAATCATCTAAAAGATGTTCTGATATTTTACGGACTAATAAAACCAATCCCGTTAATGCTACTAAGTTATCCATTGAATATCCAGAAATAACATTATTATCAATATCCTCATTTAATAATTCGAATTCACCAGAGAACACAAAGGGTGATCCAATATGTATTTTATATTTATTTATCGCCTCTTCTTTATTATCTGCTCCAATAAATATCTCCATTTCAAGTGTATTAAGTTTTTCTTCCCCTCTTAATTTCGGAGGAATCGCATGAACGGATCTTCCTCCAATAACACCGTTTATCCACTTTCCTTCTTTATTTAGGATTGAAATTTTTTTTGAGACAACCCATCTCCCTTCATACCCGCCTCTTTGAGAAAACTCTAGAGTGCCATTTTTTTTTATTTTTCTAATCGTTCCTCCAATCTCATCCATATGAGCGAAAATAGCGATAGTTTTTTTACTATCTTTACCATTAAATTTAATATAATAGTTATTCAATGAATCATTACCAATTTCAACATTTTTATTAGTTATAATTTTCTCTAATTCCGCCTTAAAGAGTTCCCCACGAGCTTTTTCTAAACCGGATGGGGATCGTGCAGACGAAAGTGATTTAATTATTCTAAACATCTCCTTTCTATTCATCATTTTTCACTTTAATATCCTAATAACATCATTAATATTCCAAACTTCTTTAATTATTTGATTATTCAAGTTCTATGATATTTAAACATCATTCAAGTAGGCATTTTACAATATGATTTATTAGGGTCGAAGAATTTGTACATACAAGTTATTCCATTAAATTGTATCTTAACTCTAGAAGTGTAAGAAAATGGACATAAAGTCATCTAAAACTGAAAAACAAGCAAAATCGTATTTAATAGAAAATATGAATTGGATTGAGGCGGAAGAAATAATCAAAGAGAAGGAAGTGGTTTTAATAGCATTAGGAGCTCGTACTAAAGAGCATGGTCCTCATTTATTGTTGAAAAACGATTATATAATAGCTGAACACCTCAGGAATCGTGTTTGCGAACATGTGTCAGTAATTATTCTTCCAACTTTACAGTATGGTCATTATCCCGCTTTTTTAGAATATCCTGGTTCGGTCTCGTTAAAATCAGAGACTTTTCAGAATGTAATTATTGATATTTGTGAATCAATGCATGGATATGGAATAAAAAAATTCTATATTCTAAATACTGGTGTATCTACGTTAGAGCCTTTAAGATTAGCTTCAGTTAAACTACAAACCAAAGGAATAATCTTGAAATACTCAAATCTTCTTGAGATTGATGAACGATTACCTGATAACCTTTTGTCTCAGGAAGGAGGAACTCACGCAGATGAAGGTGAAACATCTCTTATGTTATACATAGCTCCTGAAACAGTTAATATGAAAAAAGCGGTGGAAGATTATGATAATCGACCTAATTTACATGGACTTTCAAGGACATATAGTAAAAGCAATCATTACTCACCAACGGGCATATGGGGAAACCCTACACTAGCTACAAAAGAAAAAGGAAAGCTGATTGAAGAAGAATTGGTAAAAGTGATCACAAAAGAGATCCAAGCACTCATCAATTTGAAGATATAACTAAGATATCTTATTTTTAACTTAATATCAAGTATACCCCAAGCAATCATTAAAATTTATTAATTTCAAAGAATTTGAAAGTATAGTTGACTGGTGATCTTTAATTAATAAAGTTAATAGAATAATTCTCTGCATTATCGATGATGTCAGAGCAGATCATTTTTTTGATTACATCAACAAGGGATTACTACCTAATCTAAAAAAATTGATGGATAATGGATTTTATTCAAAGAACTGTATCACCGATTTTCCACCAGTGACTTATCCAACCCAAGTATCTATAATTACTGGATCATATACTGGAGATTTCAGGAAAGAACCATCTCATGGAGTTCCTCTCTTAAATTGGATGGGGCGTGATGTAGCTCCACCTGTATTGAGAGAATATGCTTCCAAGAACTTACAAATTTATAAAATTAACGAGGATATGGGAGATAGATGTAAGACAATCCTAGAAATGGTGGGAGACGGGAATAAAGCTAGCATTGCACAGTTTATTAATAGAGGTTCAGACTACGTTTTTCCTGAAAGAAAATCGAAACTAGCTATGTTTTATCTGCTTCTAAAATACTTTCCCGGCGTAAAAAGAAGGTTAATTCGATCAAATTCTATTATCACTCAAAAATTGATAAAAGTTTTTGAATCACCGAAAAGATACTTTGATAATCCAGAACCACCAATTGCCTCTTCTATATGGTTTATGTCTTCAGATCTAATAATGCATAGGTTTGGTTTTGACTCTTATCTTTACAAAATAAATTTGATTCACATTGATAAAGTAATCGGAGTTTTGATTGATAATTTAGATAGATTAGGTTATTTAGATGAAACTGTTATTGCAATTACCGCAGATCATGGCAATTATAAAGCGGAACAGGTGGGAGATCTAAATCCTTTTCTAAAAAAGAATGGTTTAATGAACTATCATCCTCTTAAAAGCACAAGAGGAAATATGGATCTTGCTTATTATGCAGGTGTAGGTTTTTTCTATTTTAAGGGAAATAGAAATTCCAATAAAAATTGCTGGACTTACCCTATTGATAAAGAACTAGAGAAATTTGGTCCAAAGAGAGTGAACTTATTAAAAGAATTGTTTAAGGTTAAAGGTAGTCAATTAATGTTTTATAGAGATGATAAAAATACGTATAAAAAGGGTATAATCCATCTTAAAAGAAAAATAAATAACAATGGTAAAATCATTACAGGTAAGATCGAGTATGCAGGGATTGGTAATGATTACAAAACAAGATATAGCTCAGAAAGTAGTGATTTAGATATTTTTAATTTTTTAAATGATAGCAGAGCAAGCACTTTGTTGGATAATAAATTTCACTCAACTCAAGAATGGTTAGAAGCAACATACCATTTAGATTACCCTATGCATCCAGATTTGGTACCACGTCATTTTAAAAATCCTAGAAGCGCTGATATAATCCTATGTAATGATGGAAAAGTAAAATTTGGGATTCATCATGGTAAGCAGAAAAGTAAAAATCTTTATGATCATGATCTTGGTGTAAGAAAGTGTATGGCAGTTCCTTTGATTATTGGAGGCTCTTTAGAAATTCCTCATAAAAAAATTAACATGTGTAAAATTACTGATATAGTTCCAACATTAATTAAACTTTTAGGAAAAAAACCACATGAGAGTGTTATCGGTAGAAGCTTACTTGATTAATATCTCCTATCTATATATCTCTATATAGTATATATAGGATATATAGTAAAAATATTCAAGGATTTCTATCCTTTTTTAGTTCAAAAGGGATATTTAAATGTTAATAATGTAATACCAAATTTAATTTAATTATTGAAATTTACTAGAAATATATCAAACTATATAGAAGGGATTTTTGAAAGAAAATGAAAAGGGTTGAGGATAAGGACCTACAAAAACTAAGTATTGATGAATTAACTCAATTGTTTATGAACAATATTAATGAACAAAATTTAAAATTAATAGAAGGAATTGAATTTCTGGTTCAAGAGAATTTTGATGATTTTAGAAATAATATGAATTATGTGATTGAGACTAATACCGAAGTCCAGATTAAAAAAAAATTTGAATCTAAAATATTCAAATCAAAATTAATGTTCTCTAAAGCCGACAGATTGAAGTTATTCACTAAAATTAATGATATAAAAAATATAGGAGAATTTTTAGCACATAAAATGCTCATTTATAAAGCAGTTTTCCCTGATGAACTATTTAAAGCTCAAGTTTTAAGTATCCTCAATTCTTTAAAGATAATTTCTAATAATTTATCAAATGCAGTGAAATCAATTGGCTCTGATCTTAGTAAAGCTCATGATATATGTGAGGAAATAAAAGATGAAAGGAGAAAAATGCGAGATGAGGAATGGCAATTACTAAATCGTTTATATAATTATGATATGGATTATTTATCTCGAACATTCATATATCTAAAAGAATTAATCGAAGATATTATGATGTTAGCCGATCATATTAAAAACTTCTCTGAGTATATACAATTTCTTGCAACAAAATATCTAATTTTTGACTAAACAATTAAAAGACAAGAATATTATGGCTGAAGAATTAACTATAATCTTAGTTATAGTTTTAATAGCTATGGCTATTGGATTAGCTTTTAGTATAGGAGCGAATGATGAAACCCTTGCTTCTTTAATTGGTGCGGGTGTATTAAAATTTAAGATAGCATTAATATTAGGTGGGATCGCAGTCGGTTCTGGCATGATTATTTTCAGCGGAGGTTTTGTCCCTGAGACAGTAGGTAGAAGTCTATTAGGGGAAGGTTTATCATCGCAATACACCAATTATATGCTGTTAGCAGTATTAATAAGTAGTATTTTATGGCTTGTGCTAGGCAGTTTTGCTGGTATTCCTTTAAGTAGTACTCATTCATTAATTGGTAGTATTGTTGGTGTAGTTATTGTTTATGCAATCTCTCAAGGGGGGATTGATCTTGCTACTGCATTTAATTATGAAAAACTAAGAGATGTTGTTTTAAGTTGGTTTATATCTCCTTTATCAGGTTTATTAATAACATATATACTTTTTAAAATAAGTGCAAAATTTATATTATCTCGGTTAAAAGGTTTAAACCAGATTGAAAAATCTGAAAAAACTTTCAAATGGCTTTTATTAATTGCTGTAATATTTGCAGAAATCTGGGTTGGGGCTAACTCTGGAGAAGCTTTAGGGATTCTTTTAGGTCTCAGAGAGAATAATTCAATTACTTCAGTCCAATACATAACACTTGCAGTCTTTTGTGGGATATTTGCATTATTAGGCATTTATGTTGCTGCTCGATATGTTATCAGAAATCTAGCATCTCATATGATCGATACACGCCCTAGTGAAGGTTTTATTATACAGATGAGTTCTGCTCTTATTTTAATGGTTGCTACTTTATTTGCCCTTCCAATTTCTCATAGTCATGTGATCGTTTTTTGTATAATTGGCATGAGCCTCGCTCAAAAAAAAGAAGTAGATTATAAAGGATTAGGTAAGATGGGACTCTATTGGTTTGGTACATTCCCAGTAGCTGCGATTTTAGCAGGTTTTATCTATTTTGGATTAAGTTCTTTCGGATTATCATGATAAATTATTAAAAATAAATGTAATATATATAACTATAAAGAGGTTATTATGATTGAAAACTAAAGGTGATTTGAATAGGGTCTTTAATTGAATATTTGAAACGGGAAACAGCTTTAAATGCATTAGAAAAGACTATTGAACATGCTCAAAAAGTACAAGAGTGTGTGAGAGAGTTAGATTTGGGATTGCAGATGCTTCTCACTGAAAAAAATCTTGACAAATCTTACGACATATTTCATAATGTAGATGTTCTGGAGAGGGATGCAGATAAATTAAGAAGGAAAATACAGCAAGATATTTCTAAAGGAGAATTAGATCCAAGTGTGAGACAAAACCTTTCTCATTTAGTTAAGAGGATGGATGATGTAGCAAATTGTTGTACGGGTGTTGCTCGTAGAATTGCTACAGTTCCAGTAAAATTTTGGGAACAAAGCAGTGAGGAAACAATAAGTTTGGTCTCCCAAATTATGACAACTACTGTCGAGTGTGGCGAATTCCTAGATAAAATTGTCATGGAATTAGTGGAAGAAAGAAAAAATGTTAAAGAGATTGCTAGCCAAATAAATCAACACGAACATAAAATTGATCTACTTAATATACAACTAAGAAAGAGCCTCCAACAAACCCATTATGATGTAAACTTTTTCACCATCTTTACTGTAGGTAATATTTTTGATATACTTGAAGCTATCTCAGATTCAATAGAAGGGGTGGCAGATTACATAATGGTTTTGTTGACTTCAGAAAAAGGTATATAAAAGGCACAAATTCAATCTAACAGATTTGAGAAATTTTTATATTTTTTTGCTTATTTACATTTTCTTTTATAAGAATAATTGCCTCTTCTCTAGCTTTCAACAGTGTTCTCTCCTTGATCCCTTCCATTTCATTAGAGGGTAAAATGTTTTCCTTTATCACCTTTTTAAAGAGTAAATATTCATCTTTTGTAGTAATAAAAGGATCAACCTTCTCTTCATGAATAAAATCCTCTATAGAAATATTTTTTCCATTACAATTCCCTTCAGTCAGATCGAATTGATTATCCCTATATACTAAAAAGCAATGAATCATGGGCACATAGGGAATTTTATACTTTTTCAAAATTGCTTCAGTTCCCGTCGAGATTTCCTCAGTAAATTTATAAACTCCAACATGCTTGAAAAGAGGAATTTTTAATTCTTCAGCAAGACCTGCAATGATTGCATGTTTAGATGTACAACTTCCTTTTTTTTCCTTAAAGAATATTAATTTATCATCATAATTTGTATTGTATCCATATTCAGTATTATGCACATAATAACAAGCTTCTTTGAAAGTTTTAATTCCTAATTCCAAAAATATTTTTGATATTTCTCCTTTACTTTTAATTTTGGCATCAGGTATTTTTTCATACGAATTCATAAGATCCTCTTTCAACTCTGTTAGAAATCTTGCTATTTGATTACAATAGTAAATTTTGTCATTAAAATCTGATCTATATATTTAATAAAGATATTCTTTTTGAAAACCGGTTGAAAAATAAGGAAAAATAGAAAAAAATATATAGAATATATAGATTAGAGTTTAAATATATTGTTTATTCTTTTTATATAATTAGAGAATAAGGGATAAAAACATGCCATTTCATATAGAAACAAGAAAAGTTCAGAAAACGGGTGGAAGCTCCTATATCGTAAGCTTACCAAAAGTATGGATTGATAAGCATCATATTGAAAAGAATGATACATTGGGAATTCTTTCACAACCAGATGGTAACTTACTAATAACACCTCAAATTGACTCAGAAAAAATAGTTAAAACTAAAGAGATAATTGTGGATGAATTTGAGGACAATAATTATTTTTTCCGCATTTTAATTGGCGCATATATTATGGGTTTTTCTAAAATCGTAATAAAATCCAGCAAGAAATTTGAGCCTTATATAAGAGATTGTATCAACAATTTCACTCAAATTGCGATTGGTCCTGAAGTAGTGGAAGAATCCAATAATTTTATTGTAATTAAGGATTTACTTAACCCAACAGAGATGCCTTTTGAAAAAACCATAAAAAGAATGTATATTCTTGTACATGATATGCATGAGGATGCTATTAAGGCTTTTGAAACGGGAAATATAACATTAGCAGAAGAGGTTATAAAAAGAGATAATGATGTTGATAGATTACACTGGCTAATAGGTCGTCAGTCTCATATAGCATTGAGAGATATCATACTTTGCCAAAAAATGGGATTAACTTTGGAACAAGCAAACCATTTTCAACAAATTTCAAGATTTCTTGAGAGAGTTGGAGATCATGCTGTTCGTATAGCTAAGAATGTATTATTAATAGATTACAAGAGAATTGAGAAAGGATTAATTGAAAACATTTTAACAGCAAGTAAAATATCATTAGACTTATTAGATAAGAGCCTTGATGCGTGGCTTCAAAAAAGCATTTTGCTAGCAAATGAAAATATTGAAGGAATTAATGAATTAATTTCAAATACAGAAAAAATATCTCTTGATACATCAAATAGCGTAGAATTATCAATAGCCATAGGGTATATTATCGAGAGTATTAGGAGAACGGGAGAATATGCAGGAGATATATCTGAAATCATTATAAATAATTTAGTCTAAATTTCAGAATTTCTTCATTTATTCCTTTTTAAAAGCAATATTCAATAATAATTAAAATACTTAAATTCTAACCAATTTAAATTATTAATAAATGGAAAGAGCAAATCTTGCACCTCCATCTAAATGTCGATCTGGAGAATGCGGATTTTGTCGTTCTCTTCTCATCTCAGGTGATATATATGTTAGTCCAATTAGTGATTGGCGAAAAGCAGCAGATAAGAAGTTTAATTACTTCCATCCTATAATATATTTTAAATACCCTTTTTTTCCCATTTTAGTAAGGAAAGAATTAGATTTTCACGAGAAAGATCACCTTGAGTTAATTTCCCAATGATACTTTCTCTTTTAAATATATTTTTAACAATTTTCTTTATTAATTTTTCTTCTTTAAATCCTTCTTTCTGAAGTTTACTATGCTCCTGACGAACTCTATAGTATAAATTTTCAATCTCCTCCATCTTTTCTTTTATAGCATTTCTTCCTTGGAGTACACCATTCCCAGCAGAGAAGATTAGTAATTTTTCCATATCTATTGTAAATTCATATAATTTAGAAAGAGATTGATATATCAAGGATATATCTTCTTGGATATCGCTATTTCTACCAAAAATCATCTTATATTTAGGTTGTACGGCATCTGCTACAAATGCCCATTGTTGCTTCTTTTCAATTAAAGCAACTAAGTCTGGAGCATGTCCATTCATAGGGAATAGTTC
>JBHLLI010000164.1:0-9095 GCA_048885765.1 Candidatus Hermodarchaeota archaeon | reverse complement strand
ATAAGAAACTACGCAAGTTATTCCCCTGCAAAAATACCCTTTTTTAAGTTATTTAGATTAGGAAATCAAAAAATACATTTTATTAGAAATGATTCTCATAAAGCATCTACAGTGAGGAAAATAAAGAAAATTTTAAAACAAAATCGAGTTGACCTACTATTTATTGATGGAGATCATTCATATGATGGAGTAAAAAAGGATTTTGAAAATTATTTTTCTCTTGTTAAAAAAGATGGAATAATCGCATTTCATGATATAGTTGAACACCCTCCAAATTCAAATTGTAAAGTATTTGATTTTTGGAATGAAATAAAAGGAAACTATGAATATAAAGAGATAATAAGTAAAGATAATGAACAATGGGCTGGTATTGGATTTATAAAAAATTCAATTCACTAATTTCTAAATTTCATTGATTTAAAGATTAACAGAATTTTTATTCAAAAGATTTAATTTAAATTTATCATGTTCTGATAATAAATCTGAGATGGTTTATCAAACTGAACCCATCAAATATTATTCTTATTGTATTGGATGCTTTTAGAGCGGATAAAATTCTTTCTAAATATAATAATAATTATTACCTTACACCCTTTATAAACAGTCTATTAAAAAATTCAATATATTTTAAAAACTGTATTGCTAATACTACATGGACTTTACCCTCTCATTTTACGATGTTTACAGGGTGCTATGAGCAACAAAATTATATTCTAACGAAAAATATCTATGAATTAAGTGAAAAAATACCATTATTACCTCAGATTTTAAAAGACATGGGATATTATACATTTTTATATACAGAAAATCCATATCTAACTAAAGAAGCTGGAATTTTCAGGGGATTTGAACATACTTTCCTAAATTGGGACTTACTTTTTAAAGATAATATTTTAGATAAGATAGATCGATATGTTAAAGCAATACTTGAACAGGGATTTTGGTTTAGTCTTTGGCATAAATTCAAAACGTTATTTGATGTGATTTTTAAGAATTTAAACTGGAAAAGGTGGATTAGAGAGAGATATATAAATCCTTTAGAGAAAATTGATTCAAATCTCCAAAATATTTTATTGAAAAGCAAGAAAAAACCTATATTTTTATTTTTCAACTTAATGGTTACTCATGCCCCTTATCTATCTTCAAAGAATATTCTTCAAAATTTTGGACTTTCCATTTCTGATTTTAAAAAAATTAAGCGTCTACTATTATTCCCTTTAGAGAATTTTATTGAAGTTAATTTGAATTCAAAACATCTTTCACAGAATGAGATATTCATATTAAACAAACTTTATGACTCAAGTGTTTTTTATTGTGATTGGATTGTTAAGCAAATATTTCTAAAATTTAAGCAATATGGCATGTTAGATAATACTTATGTAATAATTACTTCAGATCACGGAGAACTATTAGGCGGTCCAGAGGATCATTATTATTGGACTCATGGAGTATTTCACAGTGTTTATGAACCGTTAATCAAAGTTCCATTAATAATTTACAAGAATAACCTTAAAGGCATGTTAATAGAAAAGCAAGTTGAATTAAAAGACTTATTTCATACTATATTCCATTTAACAGGAATACCAGAACATAATAATGAATATTTACAAATTTCTAAGTCATTAATTACACAAATTAATTCAAATTCCACTCCAAATTATATTTTTGGTGAATTTCTTAAAGATAAAAAGGAAATGTTAAATCGTATAAATTTTCATAGAAGGCAGGTCGATGATGATTTAATACCAAAACTATTAAATAATATTTATTTTTTAAGGTCAGAAAAATATAAATTAATTAGTTTTGGTAAACAAATCAATGAATTGTATAATATTTTGGATGATCCAAGTGAAATGAATAATCTAATCAATACAAAAAATCAAAAATATAAAGAAATGAAATTAATTCTCATGGATTATCTTGATAAAATAAAAGATCCAGCAAAAATAACTAGCTTGACAAATAAATATGAAAAAAGCTTAATCCAAAAAGCAATTAGCAATATATCTTTTAAGTAAAATAGTTTAAAGGAAAAATGAGAAAATTATTTTATTTCGACAAAAATCCTAGATGTACTTCATGGGATGATATGTGGAAATCAAGAACTATCGAACAAGAATTAGCAGCGACTGAAATAGAAACTGCTCCTAGAGTCATGTTTCTTCACTATATTCCAAAAAATGGAAAGATCCTTGATGGAGGTTGTGGATTTGGTAAATGGGTCATATATCTAAATAAATTAGGGTATGATATCATAGGAGTTGACAATAATGAACAATCTATCAACAAATTAAAAAAATACGATAATTCACTAAAAGTAGAATTGGGTGATATCTTAAATTTGAATTATCCTGATAATTTTTTTGATGCATATATCTCTATGGGTGTTGTTGAACATTTTGAGGAAGGTCCTCTTGAAGCGCTAAATGAAGCATATAGGATTTTAAAACCAAACGGATTAATTTTTTTATCAACACCAACAGTAAATACTATTAGGAAAATTATAATACAACCAATTCAAAATATTATCAATATATTTCGCGGATATATTAAAAATTTAATGCCTTATATAACAGGATCTAAAACTAAAACTGAAATCCACAAATTAGATAGATCAGGAAGAGGAAAAACTAAAAAATATTACCATTTCGAAGAATATAGATTCTCCATAGATGAAATGCAGGATTTTTTAAAACAATCAAATTTTAAAGTAATTCAGACTGTACCTCATGATTTTCACGGCTCAAAAGACCATGCAATCGGGTTAGCTGTAGATTTCCCCTTCTTAAGGGCTTATCATAGCGCGAACTTCAAACTTAATCCATTTGGAAAATTTATATCTCGAATATTAGAAAATATTTCTCCCTGGATTTCATGTGCCAGTGTTTTATGTGTAGGTAAAGCATTAAAAAATCAGAATTTATAACTTTTTACAAATATTTAAAATCATACAATTAGAAAAATAATGAAATATAAAAAATTAATTAAATGTTGATACCATATAACCTCATCTATTAAGAAAAATGTTTAAAATTAAAACTATTAAAGAAAACTTTTCCCAAATATTAGCATTAACAGAGAAAAACATAAAACTATCTCTAAGATATAAAATTGGCTTATTTTTAGGATATCTAAATCAAATAATTGCCATTTTTATACCTCTTATTATCATGGGAAATATTTTCGAATTTAGAGTTAATATAGGATTGTGGACATCTGGTAATTTTATTATATATCAATTTATAGCTCATAATATTTCACATATTTCAGCTATAACGGGTAGATTCCCAGGTGAATTTCGTGCAGAAAAATTTTGGAAAACTTTACCAGCATTAATCGTTGGACCTTTTAATCGATTTAATCTACTTTTTGGGATATTTTTTTCACACTTGGTAATGATTTCTATTCCTTTTTTAACTTTTTTTATTTGGGGAATCTTTATTGAGCCTATTTCTATAATGACAATATTATTTATTTTAGCATTGTATTTGCTAATTGCACTGATCTTTAGTGGTGTTGGTTTAATTTTTGGGATCTTTGCGATTTCAAATGAAAATATTTGGAAAATTTTATCTTTCTTATTGATGTTTGTTTTTTGGTTTAGTTGTATCTCATATCCTTTTGAAATTTTTCCAAAATTCATACAAGATATAATTAATTTAAATCCCCTCTACTACATTTTTGACTTTTTACGAATCACGTGGATTCAAGATAATGTTATCTTGACTATTAGTTCTTATTTATTTCATTTCATTACGTTAATTGCTACTTCAATTATCCTCCCTTTTATTGGAGTATTCTTATTCAATTTAGTATACAAAAAATATGGAATAACAGGATATTAATTATCATGGATAAAATAATCGAAACTGTAGATTTATCAAAGAAATATAAAATAAAAGGGCCATGGAAATATCTACAAGCGTTAGATAAAATAAATCTTTCGGTCAATGAAGGAGAAATTTTTGGTTTATTAGGTCCAAATGGAGCAGGCAAAACTACATTAATCGAGATATTAACAACAATAAAACAACCTACAAGTGGTTATGCCAAAATTAAAGGTTTTGATGTTGTTACTCAACCAAAAAAAGTCAAACCATTAATTGGGATAATGTTTGCTAGTGAAATGCTATACTATAGAATTACTGGATATGATAATTTAAAATTCTTCTGCAAAATTTATAAAATTCCTAATTATAAAAAAAAGATAGCCGAGATTGCTGAAGAGTTCGGATTAACTAATTGGCTTGGCCAATATGTTGAGACATTTTCGAGTGGCATGAAAATGAAATTAGCCTTATGTAGAACATTGTTATTAGAACAAAATATACTATTTTTAGATGAGCCTACCCTAGGTTTAGATGTAAAATCAAAGACTTTTATCATTGAAAAAATAAAAAAATTGGATAAAACCATCTTTTTAACTAGCCATGATATGAGTGTAGTGGAAAAATTATGTGACCGTATTGCTTTTATTAATCTAGGGAAAATTGTAAAAATTGGAACTAAAAACGAAGTTAAAACGCTTACTGAATCAGATATAAACGTAACAGTTGACATTCAAGATAATAAATCTGATTTAAAGAATAAATTAACTCAACGATCTTTTGTAAAAGAAGTTATTGAAGTTAATGATGGTTTGGTTATTAAATTAAAACAAAGAGAAAATTATGCAAATTTATGCGATGTTTTATCCAATTATAAGGTTTTAAAAATAAGAGAGCCCACTTTATCTCTTGAAGATTTATTTATAAAACTAATTGAATAACCTTCCGAGTTATGCAAGATTTTTTTGCATCTTATTTTAAAAGATAATATTATAATTATGTAGAGTATTTTACGATATGAAAGATTTGAAACCAACATAAAAAAGTGATTTGTAATAAAGGGTGTTATTTTAGCAGGTGGATTTGGTACAAGATTATCACCACTTACAAAAGTAACAAATAAACATCTTTTACCTGTCTACGATGAACCAATGATTTATAAGGTAATTAAAACGCTTACTAAATCTGGTATTGATGATATTACTATTGTTCTTGGTGGAGAAAGTGTTGGTGATTTCATTAGATTGCTCGGGGATGGTTCTGAGTTTAATGCAAATTTTAATTATGTTTATCAACAAGGAGCTGGAGGTATTGCAGAAGCATTATATTTAACAGAAAATATAGTAAAAGGACATAAGGTAGCGGTAATCCTTGGTGACAACATTTTTGAAGACATATTTAAGGAGGAGGTAGAAGAATTTGAAACAAGTATGGAGTACGACTGTTTCCTATTTTTAAAAGAAGTATCTGACCCTGAGAGGTTTGGGGTTGCAGAGTTAAATGAGAAAGAGGAAATCGTAAATATTGAAGAGAAACCAAATAAACCCAAATCAAATTTATGCGTTACTGGCTTATATTTCTATGACGAACAAATTTTTAAAGTAATCAAAAAAGTTATTGATGAAATTGGGTATTCTAATCGGAATGAATTAGAAATTACTGATGTAAATAATTATTATATAAAAAGCGGTAAAACAAAATCTAAAAAAGTAAGAGGATTTTGGTCAGATGCGGGAACATTTAAAACCCTCCAAAGATGTAATAAATTCATGTCTAACTACTTAAATAATAAAGAAAATTAGTTATTTAGTACTTTTACAAGACCCTCATCACTAATTTTTTTATACCACCCTACAATAGAAGTGGTTTCATCTTTTTTAGTCTCACCCTCTTCTAATGCGTTATAAACATTCTTAGCAGCTTCTTCAACAGTATGGTTTATTTTAAATCCTAGCTTATTTTTAAGTTTAGAGAAATTTACTCGATAAGATCGAGTATCCGGCTCTCCATACCAGCCTAATTCATAATCAATTCCCACCGAATCCCCAATAAGTTTAGCAAGAGGTAAAATTTGATAATTCTGTTTATCATCGCCTACATTAAATATTTCTTTCTGTATTTTTCCTTCTCCTAATTCAAGTAAATTTAAAATTAATCTAGCTACGTCTTTCACATGAACATTAGGGCGCCATTGATTTCCATCTCTCATTACATTTATTTTTTTAAATTCCTGTAGCGCCCATGTCATACCATTAACAACTAGATCAAATCTCATTTTTTGTGAGAATCCATACATAGTCCCTGGTCGGAGTATTGTTACCACAAAATTATCATCTGCTAAGTTTAAAAGATCTTTTTCTGCCATCACTTTAGATTTTCCATACGCTTCTATGGGATTAGGATTATTCTCTTCACTAATAATACCCTCTTGAAAACCATATACACTGCAAGTCGAAGTAAATATAAATCGTTCAATACCATTATCTTTGCATAATTTTGCTAGCCTAACACAACCTGTATGATTAATTTCATAATATAATTTTGTATCAATAGCCTGAGATTGATCAGGTTGAGAAATGGCTGCTAGATTGATACAGATATCAATATTTTTTAGTACTGAAGGACTACAAGTCCGTATATCATCCTTTATGAGTTCTATTTCATCTTTAAAAGATTCTATAGGTTTTTCTCCAAAGAAAAGTTTATCTAGGCATTTTACTTGATATCCCTGCTTAAGAAGCAGAGGTATTAAAATGCTGCCCAAATATCCCCCTCCACCAACTACTAATATACTCATTTTTTGTCTTTTCAAATTAATTAAAATATATCAGTATAAGATTTGTTCCTTTAATTATTTATTTGGCGAATAATACCAATCCAATGGTTTGCCAACTCTAGGATCATTAAATTTACCATTAATAGTTTTAGGAATTATTGATTTATCATTCCAATTTCTTCTTTCTTCATCAGGATCTTTATAATTATAGAGCTTATTTACACCATATAATACCTTAACTGGTTTTGTTCCGATTGCTTTATAACCATGCCATAGGTTACCTGGTACTCTCAGAATTTTTAAATCTTCTTCACTAAGTATAATCTCATCAAGTTCACCAAAAGTTTCTGAATTTCCTCTATCATCATAAGCACATACTTTCACAGCTCCAGAAACACATATGAAATAATCTATTTGTCCTCTTAAATGTCTATGCCAAGCTCTTACTATTTCTGGATAACTAACAGAAAGATTAAACTGAATGATTTTATCATCAATTAACAATTCTTTCCAATCTTCTCGTAATAATTCAGAAAAAAAACCTCTCTCATCAAGGAATTTTTTGATATTTCTAATGATTACGCCTTCAATCATTTCTCTAGACCAATAATTCTTACTGTGAATAAGATTAATATCTTGTTTAATAGATAGTTTTTAGTTAACTATAATATTTATAGTTTTTAAATAAAAACGTTAAATATCATGAAAAAGCTATTAATTATTGGTGTAAGTGGTCTTACTGGAAATAAATTAGCAGAGTTATCTAATAACAATTATGAAGTATATGGCACTTACAATAAACGCCCATTAACAATTGATAAATGCGAAAGCTTTCCATTAGACAAAACCAATAAAGAAAAAACTCAACAACTTTTAACTGAAATTAATCCAGATGTAATAATAGACTGTTCTGCTCTTCATAATGTTGATTATTGTGAAACCCACCAAGAAGAGACTTGGAATGTTAATGTGGAAGGTACTATGAATATAGCTAACATGTGTAAAGCAATTAATGCTAGATTTATTTTTATATCTACTGATTATGTATTTGATGGTAGAGCTAAACAATATAATGAAGAAAGTGAAACTAATCCATTAAATTACTATGGTATATCTAAACTTAAAGCTGAAGAAAAAATTTCTCAGTCTGGAATTGATTATGTTATCGCAAGAACGAGTTTGGTTTTTGGATGGAATCCTGGTGAACTTGAAGGGAAAACATCAAGTTCAGGGAAAACGATGAATTTTGTAATTTGGGCACTCAATAAATTGAGGAAGGGTGAAAGTTTGTCTATTGTTACAGATCAATATAGTACTCCTACTTTAGCAGATAATTTAGCGGAATATTTGTTAAGCCTTGCTAATTCAAGTTTTAATGGTATAATTCACACAGCAGGTAGGGAATGCATAAATAGGTATGAATTTACTCTTAAGATTGCTGACATTTTTGACATAGATAAGGAATTAATTACACCAGTCACTAGTGACATGTTTAAACAAGCCTCTGACAGACCTATGCGCTGTTGTTTAGATGTCAGCAAAGCTCTACGTTTATTAAAAGTTAAACCTTTAACTATTGATGAAGCTTTATTAACAATGAAAGAACAGGAATATTATCTCCATTCTCTACGATAATCAAGACTTCGGTGTGAGTCTAATTATTCTCTTCTTACGTAACCTAAAAAGTAATGAGATTTTGGGATTTTACTCAAACCATAAATAATTATATAAGAAATAGAAAGAGTAAGAATAAAAGCATACAAATAAAAAAACCAAGAATTAAAGTAAATATTCAAGGTCCTGCCCATATAAGTTAATACTATTCCATGGAGTAAATACATCCCATAAGAATATTTAGATATTCCCTCCAAAAATTTGCTTCTTTTATTTTTTAATAAAAATAAGAATAATACTATTATCGAAAAGGAAAAAAAAGGTTCTAAATATTCCCTATATACAAATTCACTTAATATATTAAATATAATAACAGGGATAATTGAAAGATAGAGATATTTTCCATTTAATATTAGCTTCTCATAATTATGACTTATATAAACACCTAACACAAAAAAAGCTATATAACGTAAGAATAAATATTCTAAAAGCCAATTTAAGACCTTATATAATATTAATAATTCACTTAAACTCCGTAAACTAAAGACAATTGGTATTAAATATATTCTATAAATAATCTGAATAAAAATTGAAATGATTAATATAAGGAATAAACGATCTTTAAACTTAACAAATATTCTTACTAGTAAAGGATAAAAAAGATAAAATGAAATTATAAGAGCAATATACCAAAAATGATAAAAAAAATTCCAAGGATCAAAAAAAATATTAAGAAAAACTTCAAACGAAAAAACTATTGACCTTCCATCTATTAATGGTGGTATTACTATATATAAAAAGCAGAAGAACAAATAGGGAGGGAAGATCTTAATAAATCTTTTTTTATAAAAGGTTTTAATGGAAAAATTATCCCAATA
>JBHLLI010000163.1:0-9220 GCA_048885765.1 Candidatus Hermodarchaeota archaeon | reverse complement strand
GAAAACAAAGTTTTCAAAACCTTTTTATATCTGTTAGAATTAGTTTGTGCTATGCTCAAAAAATTGGTGTTTATCTGAATTGTGGTATCTTTCAAAATAGAGAAGCATTAAACGTCTTTAATGGATGTGATTTGGTAGCAATTAATCTTAATACAGTTAATGATTTTCATTTTTCAAAAATCAATAAATGTTCTGATTCAATAAAGCCTAAGGAGCTTTTAGAAGGCATCTTAAAATTCAGTAAGAAATTTAAAGGTAAATTAGGTATCTACACTATGCTTTTAAACGGAATTAATGATAACATAAGGGATGTAGAAAAATTAAAGGAATTTTTATTAGCTGTTAAACCAGACCATTACTCTGTAAGTAATTATACTTTAGATGGGTTTGACCCCGTTTCGGATGAGTTCAAACAAGATTTAAAAGAAAGATTAGCTGATCTACCTTTTAAAGTAATCTACATGTTTTAATTTTCTTTTATTTATTATCTGTAATGTTAGCATGGTCTAAATCTAACACCACAACACTCACAAAGATTATCAAGATTCTCTACATATTTCAACATTGAAGTATACCATTTATCTAATAATTCTTTAAAATTAGTTTTTATCGTTTCAATATTTTTAGCGTTATAGACATAAAGGTACCCTTGCTTTTTAGAATCTTTTAAACCTTTTGCATGTATATACTTTTTCATTGACATCGAACTACGATCAACAAGGTTTAGCATTGAGAGTTCTTGAAGAGATTTTTGAATTGAACTTCTATCCATTTCTAATTCAACCGCTATTTCAGATGTTCTCACATCTTTATTCTTCAATAAATAGCAAAGTACCTTAGATTCAGTTTTATTCAGCCCCAAGATACATTTAAATAATCGTTCGCCTGGGTCGCTTGAAAACATTGCTCTTTTATCTAAAATCTTATCAATTATCTCAAATTCTTTTAAATTCTTTTCAATTACTTCCATTAGTTATCATTTTTAAAAAGGTAAGAATAAATTAATAAAAAAGAGTAAAAATTTTATTTGTTTTATTGATTTAATGTTTCTAATACTTTCTTCATTCTCTCGTAATCCATTGCTCCAACAATTTGGTTTATCACGTCTTTGTTTTTTATAAACAATGTTGTAGGGATTCCAGTTATTCCATATTTCATTGCTATAGCGTTGTTTTCATCTACATTCACTTTTACAAATATGAAATCTTTCTGAAATTCTCCATGAAGTTTCTTAAAAATTGGAGCAAAAAACATACAAGGTCCACACCAAACCGCCCAGAAATCTATAATAATTATTTTATCAGTATAATCATGTAATATCTTCTGAAATTCTTCTGAAGAATGGATTTCTACTATAGTTTCAGGCATTTTCTGATGCTTTAACAAAGCTTCGGCTTTTTTTGTCCTCAAAATTTCCAGTTCATCATTAATTTCTTGCATTTATTGGTCACTCAATTTTTTTTAGTTGTGATTTTTTTCTTCACAACTTTCTAAGATAAAAAAATTGAATATCATATTTAAAGGTGATTATAGTGAGAAAAATTTCACAACTTATTTTAAATACGAAAACTCTAACTTCGAAAATTTATATCTGACACAAATGTATAAAAACTAACTTATCGTTATATTATTTACAAAAAAATTCTCAACAAAATGAGGTGGAATTATGCCAAGACTCGAATTTGAAGATGATGTAAAAGCATCAGCAAAGACAATTTATGATATTTTACTTAATGGAGATGAATATGAAGTCAAATGGAACTTAACCGTAAATGAATTGATATCAATTGGACCAAATAAATGGGAAGTAAAATCTACAATAGGAGATCTCACCTCTACACGTGTAGAAGAGGTTGAAAATGAAAGGATTTCACTCGATATTGAGGGATCTATTTTTACTAAAATGGGATATATCTTAAAACCAAAAGATGATCTCTGTCATATTTTACTATGGGGAGAATTTGAAAATGAAAAGCACAAAAAAATTCTGACATCAGCAGGAAATATGCTTTTAGAAAGTTTAAAACGATTTGTAGAATTTATGGAAGAAGGTGGAGATCCGGAAAGTTTTGATAAAAGAGCTTTAACAATAACTCCTTAAATCTTTTTTTTTTTTAATTTCTGTTTGAGATAATCGTTTACTCTGATCTAAAGCAAAAATTTTAGAAATTCTTAAAATGAAATTCAGCATGCTATTTGAAGGTGATTCTAGAGTAAAAAATTTCACAACATAAAAGATTAAAAAAAATTTGAAAATAATTATTCTGAGGTTATTTTGGTATCTTCTTCTAAAGCTTTTATTTGCTTTAGTCTTGAATCTTTTCTTCGAGAGGATACCATTATTTGAAAATCAAGATCTTTCTTGAAAATATCTGCACTTCGTACTAACTCTTTAGTTATAGTTTCAATAAAGCTTTCTTCTTTGATATTAGTCCCGTTGAATATTGGAATTTCTGAATGTTTTTCGATTAAATCATCCAATAACTCTGAAGGTAGGACATCAGATCTATCTTTAATTGCAACATTAATCATTTCTTCCAGTTTCTTATACATCTCTCTCTTACTAAACTGGCATCCAATGCATTTTGAAGTTCTGTTCTTCAGAATTTTCAAGATTATTAATCCGATAATAAATTTGAAATTTCTTACTAATAGTTCTCTATCTCCATGACCATATTCGTTAATATATTGTTGGATGTACTTGTCAGCATTTAAATATAAGCTAGAAAATTTATTCGCTCTATTAAAATAAGCAGGCACTATACAAAAGATTCTCGTAAACCAGAAGGGTTTGATATCAACTGGAGGATCTTCATAAAAAATGTAATAAGCTACTCTTCCATCTCTTTCTGTATACAGAGTAGATTCTTTCTTTAGCATATTTAGATATGTTGAAGTGGTTGAACGCGCAATTTCTCTAAAATATCTCTTATATTCCTTTTCAACCTCGCCAGTAGTAACTTTATTAGTACCTTGAAAGTAGTACTTGAGGATTATCCCTAAAATACGATTTTCATGAAGACGACCAGTTTTTATTTGTTGTTCTTCAGATTCATCCTCTCTAATATGATACAGAAATGCGATTTCTGGGGCGTATTCTTGGACCACCTTATCTATTGATACGAATTCAGAGTCTGTCAGGTCCAAACCTTCTAATTTAGAGCGTTCTACTAAAATTTTATCAATTTCTGATTTTTCAGACAAATCATACCACTCTTTCAGTAAATTATGACCATATGGGAATATGATGGGCTATTTTTTATTAACGTAGGAGGAAGTCCTACGGGCGAAGAATTATAAGATCCAAATTCTTCTTTTATTATTATTTTATTAGATTTTCACATCATATATAGACTATTAATTCGGACTTCATATGAAGTTCATACTTTATTATGAAGTAGTATAAAATTTTAAAGTTAGTATCTCATAATTATTCTTTTCTAAGCTTCAGTTTATGAAATATTATTTGTTTTAATTCTTCTCTTTTTTTGATATTTTCTTTATCTTTAAGAGATGGATTTAGGATTTATTATTATTCAAGAGAAGCTATGCTATTAGAGACCTAAAATCTTAAGAGGAGCCCCAAAATTGCTAGAAAAAACTTCAAATATCGACAATATGTGAATTCCACATAGTAAAATTAATGGAATAGAAGGAGAGGAGTAATAGAGATTACTCCTAACCGTGGGTTGTGTGTGATGTGTAAAATAGTGATCAAATCTTAATCTGAAGGGAAGTATTTAAAGTCCTCAAGAAGTGATAGATTTTCTTACTGAAAGAGAAGGGAATTAAAATTTGAGCAAAATATGTTAGGGAGAGTTTAACCTTTTTTAAGGTTAACAGAGGGCGAAATCCAATGTTATGCTCAAATCATATGTATTTAAATTTCCCTTCTTTCTTAATAAAAACAGAACTTATATTTTAATCTTTTCACCAAAAATTGTCTATATATTATTAAATTTCATTTCGCCTTATTTTTAATATAAATAGTAAATATCTCAAGTGGATAACTGTTCAAGTGCTTTTCTCACAGCAATGGGTTCTTTGGTTCGGAATCGTTCCAGAAGAAACTCAACATCTGATGTTTCTAAGGTTTCTCCGATAAATTTTATTAGATTAATACTCGGCTCTTCAATTAAAATTTTTAAAGAAGGACTCTCAAATAGAAACCGTAAATCATATGGTGCTTCAACAACTGATATGAACTTTTTAATGGCATTTAAGATGGAACAACCGCTTAGCTTTCTCATTATAGGTATAAACTCTTCCTTTTTCAATGTCTTGATCAAAAAACATATACAGCCATCCGAAATTGATTTGTCTTTTAGTAGTTTCTCCACTTTTTGCATGAAAGCATGAGAGTTCACAGCATAAAAATGATTCATGGCGTTAAAGTAAAAATAAAAGGAATCATCGCACACATTCTCAACAATTTCCAGTAGATTAAACCCTGAATATTCTAATAATAAGGAAATATACTCCTCTCGGAAATAATAGGGAATATATTCAAGATCTCCTTGCCCCAGAATACGTTCAATAGCATCTTGAATTGAGTTGATTGTATCATCTTCATTCAAACTCAATATTTCACGTTGAAGATATATACAATCATCTTCATCATACAAGAGAATTTGGAGTACTGAAACATCATTTTTATGAAGTCTTTCTAAAATAGTTTCTTTCATTTGTTCTTTTAGGAGTGTGTGTTCTTCTGACGTGAATTGATTTAAATATCCTTCGTCTCTGAGATATGTCATCACTTGCATATTGCCTTGTAAGTATCGTTCAGCAATCTCTTCTTTAAACACTTTTTTAGCTATTGGATCACCGATATCTACTAACCTTTTTAATAGTGGAAAGGAAAGATTGCTATGAAGAATTGAGGTATTATAATCATTTTCAGACCATGCTTGGATGTTAGAGCAATGTCCCCAAAATTCTGTTTCAGGAGAAATATTAAACTCATTTCTTACTCCTCCTTCCATTGATCGGTCAAGAATCTGGATCGCATCATCAATTGATTGTATTTCGTCATATTTATCTATTTCATCGGTGGGAATATTCAATAACAAAAATTTGCACTGGCTAAATATATTTCCATTTACATAAATATTTGTCTGGTTTCCTTCTAATTTTAACGTGATAAATTGATTCACCTTGAATGTTGTCACCCAAGGATCGTGTTCGAAGTGTTTGAGTGATTTAATAACAATATAGGTCACAGGATTTTCAATAAATGGGTTACCTTTTATGTTTAAGTCTACCAGATTAGTGAGAGCATTTAATGAAGATGGAATCTCAGTAAGCTTATTTCCGTGCAAATCTAATAGATGAAGATATTTTAAAGCCCCTATTGAATTTGGAATCTTCTCTAATGCATTATTGGACAGAACTAGGGTTGTAAGATATTTCAATCTTCGAATTGCGCTTGGGATATATCTTAAAGGAGTATCATGAATTTCCAGACATCTTAACAATTTTAAATTCCTGATTGAGGACGGAAGATATCTTAAGTCACAATTACAAATTCGAAGGCTATGAACCCGATAATTTTCGATTTTAAACGCAGATTTGGATTGATTATAATAATAAGTGTTTAATGACACCTTACACTTTTCCTCAAGCTCCTGAAGAAAGAGTGCATCTTCTTGTCGAACAAGTAATCGATGAAATAGTACTAATTTTCCCTCAAATTCTTTAATTCCAAGGACGTTCACCAATGTATTTCTTAAACATCTCAAGTTTGAAATATCTAATTTTTTATTCCCTCGAACTGTTAGTGTTTGCAAACCTTTTAATTTATCAATTCCAGTTATTTTAAGAAGGTTGTTATTGTCCAGATGTAAGTTTCTTAGGTTTTTGCAATTTTGGAGTGGAGTTAAATCAAGAAAAGTAAGGCTATTATCATTTAGATTGAGGGCTTCCAAATGAACACAATTAGTTAAGGGAGTTAAATCCAATTTTTCTAATTCATTGGATGGAAAGTATAATACCCTAAGATTTTTGCAGTTCTGTAATGGTGTTAAATCAATTTTTTTCAGCCGATTATTCTCAATGTATAATCTTCGAAGTTTATTATGATCTTTTAGCGGTATAAGGTCAATATTTTTGAGATTATTTGAGTTGAGACTGAGAACTTCAAGATTTAGAGATGATAAAGGCTTTAGATTGATTTTTCTTAGAGAATTATTACAAGCCCGTAAAGTTTCCAAACTCTTCAGCTTATTAATGGGATTTAGGTTAATATGAACTAAAGATTTGTTGTCTAAATTAAGGTCTTTTCTACTTTTCTTAATCTTATTTACAAATCTGGTATACCCTTTCTTAAATCCTTTAATAACAACATAATCTAATTGTGGGGGTTCTTCTCGTGAATTAATTTCTCTACTTAGATGTGCTAAAGCTAATTCTCTATTATTATCATTTAATTTAGTCGCTTCAAGACCAGTGAAATTAATATTCCTCAAATTCTTCAGATCTTCTAAGCCTTCAATAGAATGAAGGTGATTATTCTGTATACTTAGATATTTCAGAGAAGGTAAAGATCCTAACCCCTTTATTTCTTTTAGATTATTATCATTCAAATAGAGATATTCTAAATTAGTACATGATTTTAAGGGATTCAAATCAACTTTAGTTAATTGATTTGTATTCAATGCTAACGTTTGTAGATTTTTGCAGCAGCTCAAAGGTGTTAAATCTACTTTCTTTAATTCATTATCTTGGAGAAATAGGGTCTGAAGGTTGGGTAAACTATAAAGGGGAGTTAAATCAATTTTCTGAAATCTGTTTCGATATAAATAGAGGTGTTTCAGATTCACAGCTTTTTGTAGAGGTGTTAAATCTATTCTTGTAAGGTAATTATGATCTAAAAATACCTCTGTCACCATATCTAAATTATTATAACGCGAAAGGTCGACATAACTTAAGTCAAAACCGCTTAAATCGAGAAGATATGGACTAACAGGAGATATATTACTCATTATTTAAGATGTTAAATACTTGAATTTTCTGTCTTAGTTAGAAAATTTACACTATGATTTTAAATAAAGACAGTGTACCAAATTTTTATATAAATTTATTTCGCGAATAGAGATTTAGTAATCTAGTAGGATGATTTGACCAAAACTTCTCAACTTTATCCTTAAAAATATTCCCATTTAAGTGGGTTTTAATAGCATTTTTTTGATTAGTAAAGTAAGAATATAGTCACTTCATGCTGGATTTTTTCTTTAAATAATCTAGCAATATCTTCATATCTACAGGTATAACCTGAAAAATAACTATTAATCTGTGATAAAAATGTGCTGTGATGAGATCGTATGCATAGAAAATATCATTGACATTCAAGCAACCTATTCGATTCTAAATTTAAGTTTATCTATGCTTATTTCGGATATTATTAGAGGTTGTAGACAAGGTGTAATAAATATATTAGATGTAAGAGTATTTCTTCGAGCTCTTCAAAATGTTCCATTTTCAGATGAAAATTTTGCTCAAAAATTAATTTTAGAATTAGGTGAATGTGTAGAAAATGAATTATATGGAAAAGTAAAAACATGGACTGTGAAAGAATTCCAAAATAAAATCCAGAAAATACAAAAGCTTATTATGTGGGATTATAACATCGGTGGTTCACTAACAGTCTATAATAACAAGGATAGAGAAATATGGTGGGACTTAAAAGTTGAGTTCATTAAATTGGAAGGTCATGGAAAGTTATTTTCGGTAAATGATTATTAACATAGGTATTAAATATGAAGTCGATCTCTTTCTTTTTCCAGTCTCTCTCTTTCTTCTTCTTCAAAATCATCAAGCTCCCTTTTGAGTTTTGTAATCCTCCATAGTTCCAAACGATCTAACATTAAAAGTATTTTTTTACGCCTTGTGGAGATTTTTATGTCCTTTATTAATAGCTCTTTATATTTTAATTCAAGCCTTTCATTTTCTACCTGTAATTCCTTTAATTTCAACTCCAAATCATCCATAGTGATTTACTACCTCCTTTTGTTAGTTATGATGCATCTATTACCCACCCAATTTAAACATTTTTGTCAGCTTCAGTTCTTTATGATCTAAAACAATGATAAGAGGAAATACCTAATTTCTTATTAACAATCAAAATAAAGAATTTTAAGAAAAACATAGAAAGTTAAAAAATTTACAAATAAAAATTAAAAAAAAAGGTTATTCTACTGGTTCAATAACCTGAACTATTTCTGCTGGTTGAGTAATCTCTTCTATCTTTTCTTCAACTTTTTCATCTACTCTTTCATCTTCTTCTGTTTTCGCCATTATTTCTTGTTCAATGATTTCAAGCTGTCTTATTTTCGTGAAAGACCAAATTATAAACGGATGAATCATACCGAGAATCGCCATAATCAGGAACAAAGTTCGAATTCCCATTAGTAATGCTAATGGTCCAGCTATTAATGCTCCTAATGGTGCGATTGCCATTGAAATCATATGATCGATTGACATAATTCGTCCAATTTTATCTTTCGAAACAACTACTTGTAAGATCGCTAGGTAGGTGGAAACTGTAATTGGGAAAATCAGCTGAGCAGGAAACATAGCTATCATCATTATAATAAAATTCCCTGTAGGAGCTAGAATTGCTGGTAATTGACAAGCAAAAAACAGTGCCCCTCCAATAATGTTAATTTTAATCTTATGCTTCCAGGTTTTCTTGAGTGAAGTAATGACCGATCCTAATATGTTTCCAATTTGACCTACTGTGATAATCATCGCGAGATTTAATGCAGTACCTCCATGAGTATCATAGATATAGTTTGGAAGTAAAACTGCCCATGGCCTATTAATAAAGTTCCATATCATAGCGAAGACAATCATCGCAAATAATCCAGGAATCATCTTGATTGTTAAAAGTCCTGTCTTAAAGTCTTTAAACATAGATTTTTTCACATTTTCTTCGGTAATTTGTTGTACATTTGGAATTTTTATTATTATCAATGGAACCATCGCAATTAAGAATGTTATGATATCTAAAAGAAAAATCATTTCTGTTTGTGGAATAAAAGCCATAAGACCTGCGGCTACCATTGGCCCAACAGTGAAAATAAATGCAGAACTCAAGAAGTTAACTCCATTAACTCGTGATAAATTTTTCTTAGGAACCATTATAGGTATTAAACTTTGAACTGCTGGCATCTGAAATGCGAAAGACGCTGCTCTGAATGTATTTATTGTAAGAATAAAC
>JBHLLI010000162.1:0-9292 GCA_048885765.1 Candidatus Hermodarchaeota archaeon | reverse complement strand
TAAGGATTATCTTAATGGGGAAGATAGGGATGTTGTTATCAATCGTGTATTAAAAGAATCTATTTTAGAATTAATAGCAGAGAAAGGATCAGATATGTCATTATGGCTGACTTCAGTTCGTACAAGCGGATTTACCCCATTAGGATTTCTAAGCCGCCCACCAAACATGCCCCCATTAAGGATGCATTCTATGAACCGTGGTACTTATAACCATATAGTTGAAATGCTAAGAAGTAAGTGGTGGAATAGATTTTGGAAACCCGCACCCAATGCTTGGAACGTAATCCCACCAGGACAAAGTGGATTTGTAAATCTTTTAAATGGAATCCCAAATATAAGCCCTCATTCATATGATCAATTACCATTATATGAAACATGGACTTATAAACCTATGAGGTATTACTATTGGGATATTTGGAAAGTGCGAGAATCAGTAGAAGAATTTTACTATTAAAAATCTTAATTTAACTCTTTTTTTTTTGGTATATTGATTTCATTGTAAAATTAGATTCAAACAAAAATATCCAAAAAATTAATTAAGCTGAAATTCAAAATTTAAATAATAATGGAAAAAAAAGTCCGTAAATTTCTTAGGAAGATTGTTATCCTAATTGTTTGTTTAGCATTTTCATTAACATTTTTATTTCTGAGTAAAGCCGTAAGTTATTCTAGATATGAGCGTGTACAATTTCAATCTTCTGGAGCAATACTTTATGCAAATTTATATCATCCTTCAAAACAACTCACTTTTCAAGAAAAAAAACCATTAGTTATCTATTGTCATGGAATAGGCAGTCAGAGAGATTTCGATCTTAGAATTCCAATAGAACTTACAAAACGTGGTTTTTATTTAGCAGCCTTGGATTATCAAGGACATGGAGAGAGTGGGGGTAGTATTAACAATATGGTCCCAGGTCTTGGTATTCCTGCAATTGCTCAAGATTGCTCAAGACTTCTTGATAAATTAGAAACTATGCCATTTTATTCCAATGTGAACGAATCTCAGATTGGTTTAATAGGTCATTCGCTTGGGGGGATGGTTGTACTTATGAATCAAGCATTTGATGACAGGTTTAATGTAACTGTAGCATGGGCACCTTTAGTAGATTTCGATCCTGCACTTCTAGGAATAGTTGAAACAGATGATTTCCTTGATTATATACCTGCAAATTTGCTTAATATGACAAATACAAATAATCTCCTTATAATTATGCATACTCAGGATGAAGTTTTAAATTTTACAGAAAATGCACTCCAAGCTCAAGCTTTAACAAATTGTACTGTGATTCCAATAACTGGCTTTTTATTTGGCGGAGGGCATCAATTATTTTCTGATGGAGTAATAATTGAATCAATAAACTGGTTTGAGGAACATTTTTTTAGTTCTGAAACTATCAATGGTCCAATCTCTACAACGTTCATAATCAATTATGTTTTTTTATTCCTAACTTTAGGGATATTAATCGCAATAGTATTCTCATTAATCTCATATTCTGCAAAATATTTTGCATTGGATGAAGATAAAGAAAAGCCTCGTAACTCCAAAAAGAAATTTGAATTTCTAAAAATACGAGAAGGACTAAAAATTGTTAAAATTATAGTGTATGTTGGAGCATTTATTATCAATTGGGTATTATTTGAAAGATTTTTTGGTCTTGAAGGAATTTTTTATGCTTCTCTTATTATTACATTAGTTTATTTAACAGTCATCTTGGTGAGACGCTATAGGAATCTAATGAAAAAGGAAGAAAAAACTAATTTTAAAGAGTTCATTATATCGAGGCTTCAATTAAAACATTTGTTTTATTCCCTCTTTATTACTATTTATTTTCTTGTTATCTTAATTATATTTTCAATTTCATACCCTTCCCCAGCATTACCATCCTCACCATTTTTAGATGGAGCTTTTGTGGTTATTCTCTTAATTCTTATAAGTAGTATAGCACTTTCAATTTCTTTTGGATTTATATTATTTCATTTAGATAGAAAAGAACAGATTAGATTAGAGTTTAAATTAAATTTAAAAAATTTAAGAATTCAAAACAAAAGATTTGTTAGAATTTATATTTATTCTTTAGTTTGTACTTTCTATTTTATTACAATATATTTAATTTTTTCATATTCTTATCCATTTGCCTTCATGTGGCCATCCAATTATATAGACCTTGTATTAACAGTTGTAGCCTTACCTATTTTATTTTCTATGGAGCTTCTTTATAGAAAACTAATTTATCCTAATTTAACATTTCTTAGTGAAAGTGCGAGAAGAAAAGTGATAATTATTATCGCAGTAATTATTCAATTTACTCTTATGGGTTTAACATCTTCATGGTCATTTTTTCCCTCAGTATTGTTTACATATTTGATGTTTTTATACGTAGTTATCCAGAATACTTTAATATTTGAACATACTCACAATTTTGCCGCTTTAATACTGAGTTCTTTCAATATAATTCAAATCTTCTTTTCTGCTGTGATTTCTAACGCTTTAGGGGTTGGTTCTGCTCTTTCTTCATTTGTTAAACTATAAGCAGATAATCAAATTTAAAATGGATTATTTTCTATGATATATATTCATAAAAAGTAAATTTGACATTCTAAAATATTAATTAATATAATGCAAAATAAGCTAATTATTAATATAATTTTAGCAAATCTATTGTGGGGTTTTATCCCTGTAATTGTAGAGGATTTATTTCTAGATGTATCAATAATTATGGTTATTTTCTTAAGATTTTTAATTTCTGGTACGGTTTTGTTAATTTTAGCTGTTATTTTTGTAGTAATTAATAATAGATTTACTCGGAACGAATCTGTACCTCTTAAGTTCCTATTTACTAATTTGTTTCACAAAAACCGAAGGTTTTTTGATATAAAAAATATCTTATATTATCTATATCTGGGCTTCTTTGGTGTAATTCTCAACATTATATTCTTTTTTCTAACCTTAAAGACAACTTCCATCACATTCACCATGATTGGGTTTCTCTTAAGTGTTATTTTTATTGCATTTTATGAAAAAGGTGTGAATTTTGAGAAATTTGACATTTTTAAGGTACTTTATATCATTCTATTATTCTTTACTATCATAATTTTAATATTTGTAGGAAGTACAGGTGCCGCATTAAAAGGCACACCTATAACGTTATTTGGAATAATTTATTTATTAATTTTTAGTATAACAATTTCATTTCTTTATATTGTCATCAACAGAGATGCTTATTCAAGTGAAGAGATAAAAATTATAAACAAGAATCGGAATTATAAAATACCACGATTTCTTTTAAAAATGTCTCTCTCATTTTTAATAGGGGTTATATGTATGATCCCTCTTATTTTAATTATCTACATTATTCCTTTTCAAAATGATTTAACTAGTGAGATAATAACCTTTTTTGCTCAGTTTGGGAGTATATTTATGATTTTAGGAAGATGGGATATGATATTCTTGATAATTTTTTCAACTATTATCCCATATCTCTTGATATTTATAGCAAATGTTAATTGGAAGTCTGAAAATCTAACCTATAGTCAATGGAGTAGTATTTTAAATTTGATAGATCCTATGGGTTCTATTCTTTTTTCAGTTATTTTTGTTAATGAGTTTTTTCCTCACGAATTATTAATTATAGTTATATTTTTACTAGTTTTTACCTTTATTATTCGATATTCTCATGAGGTAAAAAATCTAGTTCAAGCAGTTTTATTATTAAGATTAGAAAAGGGTTCAACTAATAAAATTGCTTTAAGAGTTTTCAAATATTATGGAGTAAATTCTATATATGCTTTAGTTGGAACTCATGATTTGTTATTAAACGTAAAAATAAGCTCAATAAAAGATTTTTATAATCTAATAAATTTAAGATTAAAACCTTTAAATGAAATTAAAGATATTCAAATTTTATTTATTAATAAAGTTGAGAAAACACCAGTGTAAAGGTGAAATAATTTATGGCAATCAAAGCTATTATCTTATGTAAATTAGGAATTAGTGTAATAAAACCTGTTATTGAAGAATTGAAAAAGATACCTCAAATAACAAAGGTTATGTCTTTAACCGGGGACTATGATGCTTTAGCAGAAATTATTGTAGATACACCAGAAGAACTATATGAAATATTCGCAAACAAAATAGACATGATTGATGGAATTACCGCATCTAATACTCATATGGTAATGAAAGAATTTACCAAATAATTATACATACTTTCTTTTAACGAGTTCCTGGATAAAAAAGGAAGCTACAATTTCTGCATAGGTACCGGGTCCAAATCCGGCATCATATCCTAATTCTTTTGCCAATTCATTACTAATTCTAGCACCGCCACAAATTAAAATAATCTTGTCTCGTATTCCTTCTGCTTCTAAAAGATCAACTAGCTGAGTAAGATTTTTAACATGTATATCTTTCTGTGTAACTGTTTGTGAGACAAGTAACACATCTGCTTTAAGTTCTATTGCCTTTTTAACAAACTCTTCATTTGACACTTGACTTCCTAAGTTAAAGGCTTCAATCATATTATAATGCTCAAGACCGTAGTGCCCTGCAAAACCCTTCATATTAATGATTGCATCAATCCCGAGTGTATGAGCGTCGGAGCCCGTAGAAGCTCCAAGAATTACTACCCTACGACCTATTTTATCTTTTATATAAGCATTAATCTGTTCCTTAGACATAATATCTACATCTACAGTTTCAACATGAATTTTGGTATAATCAATAGTATGAATTGACTCTCCATACACTACAAAATAAGTGAATCCTTTATCTAATGATGTATGATAAGCTACTACTGGATCCTTAAACCCCATTTTTTCTACAAGTATTTTAGCTGCTTCAATTGCTTTTTCATCATGATCAATTGGAAGAGTGAAACTAACTTGCACCTTTCCATCATTCATTGTATCTCCATAGGGTTTAATTCTTGTTAAATCTAAATTTTTATCAAAATCCTTATTTTCAGTTGAATAAGGACCTCCTCCCATATTATTTCCCTCCATTTGTTAATTCATTTTTCATAAGAACGAGTAAGGGATTAAAATATTCCTCATCTTTTTCAAATACACCATCAAGCCCTTTACCCCCATCAATTGGACGTTTAATATTTGCAAAAATACCTTTTTCAATCGTCTTGAATAATCCTTGTTTTTCAATTTCTTTTAACAAATTAAAAGCTTTTTCTAGTACTTCATTAGCTCGTTTTTCCATTAATCCACCTTTCTTAAATTCTATTTCTTCACTAATAGATTTCATATTTTTGAATATATAACGTGCATTTTCAATGGATAATGCTCGATCTGACATGAAAGGAGTATGGATTGCTTCAGTCAACATTCCAAGGAGATGGATTCTTTGATTTGTCATAATCGTTATCATGTTAAATAAAGCGTCTTGGATGTGACCTTTGAATATATTCCCTGTCATGTATTTTGTTGGAGGCATATATTTAAGAGGAGCATTAGGAAAAATCTCTCTTGCCATTTGGGCTTGAGCCAGTTCATATAAGAAACCATTTTCCAAATCCGGATTCATTTCGAATGCATGACCCAATCCCATCTGTTCTTCTTTTAATCCTGCTAATAAGGCAAATTGTTCATTTATAAATTCTGAAGCAAGAACAGTGTGAGCTGCTTCATATGCATCTGCTGTAGTTAAATAATTATCTTCTCCAGTGTTAATAATTACACCAGCATATGCATTTATTATTCGTGAAAAATATTGATCCACTATTGTTCTTTGCATATTAATATCTCTAAACAAGATTCCATATAAAGCGTCATTTAGCATCATATCTACTCTTTCAAATGCACCCATTGCTGCTATCTCTGGCATACATAACCCAGAACAATAGTTAGTAAGTCTTAAGTATCTTCCCAATTCTTCACTTAGATCGTCTAAAGCTTTTCTCATGATACGGAAATTTTCTTGAGTAGCATATGTGCCTCCAAATCCCTCTGTAGTTGTACCATACGGAACATAATCCAAGAGACTTTGTCCAGTTGAGCGTATAACTGCTATAACATCGGCACCTTGCCTTGCAGCTGCCTTAGCTTGTATTATATCTTCAAATATATTTCCCGTTGCTACAATAAGATAAATTAATGGTTCTGTTTTTTCTCCGTATTTATCAATTAAATCCTCTCTTTGTTGTCTATTTCGTTTAATAATATCTAAGTTTTTTTGAATTACTGAAGACAATATCTCTTTTATCTCAGAAAGATTACCTCGTTGGAGATTTGTGATATCTAATTGTTCTTTGCTGATTTTTTCAGCAATATTTTGAGGAGAAAGATTAGTTTGTAAGACTGCATTACCAAGGTATAACGCAGCTCCTTTTTTTATTTGTCCTTTTTTAATAATATGATTTACTACTATATTCGGTAAAGGTACACCAAAATCATCAGTTCCGTCGATTCCTAATAATCTACATACAGTCCTCTCTATAGATGTCGTGGAGTGTTTATCTATAAATTTTTGCGTATCCGCAGCAATTATTTTAGCAATTTCCTTGGCTTGTTCAACTAAATCCCAATTTAAAGATAACTTATTTTTTGTTTGCAAAGTTTTTCAAACCTCAAAAAGAAGTATATATCATTTAATAATGCAAACAAATTATACTTTAGTATTCGCTCGGACCTAGGTCATAAATAGGAACTGTAAGTCCTTTTTTCAATTCAATTAGAAAGTTTGATTTGTCAAATTCATATCCTAGTGGTGAAGTAGGATTGATCGTAATCATAATTATATTAATAATTTTTATAGTTTTTATTATTCCACCCTTTTTGGAGAATTTTGTATACGTATCTTTACTTAAAAATAATTTGGTTGTATCAGACACTAAGATTTTAATTTTATTATAGATATCTGACTTTTCCATAAACTCCTCAATAAAAAGATCTGTAATAGCTCCATTTATTACGAGATATTCAGAATTAGCATCAAGATGGGTTAAAATATCTTCGACTGAATCTAAAGCTGTTAATAATTCTAACTTTTTAGTAGAAAAATCATTATAAATAATACCAACCTTTGCATCGTTAATGATCTCATTTGCTAATTTTATTACTATTTCATTTTCTTCGCTTTTTAAGGTTAGTAAGTTAAATGTATGTTTCGTAATTTCTATGACCTCTTGAAAGTCTCTCGAAACCGAAGCCCCAGTAGAGAGTATTGTCGCTTGAGAGATCAATGGAGATGCAAAAGAACGTCTATCAAAAGCGCCATCTATTAGCACTAAGTCACATCCTAGATTAAGTAATTCATCACATACTTGTTTTACTTCTGAATTTATTGATGGCCCTGCTAATTCAATTAAACCATCACTTAATGCTTCTAATAATAAGATTTCACCTAAAGGTGTGTTGAGTTTTGTTTTCTTTATAATTTTCATTTTAACTTCACTTGCTTCAAAACTCTGTCTAGCTGTTGCTATAATAGTACCCTTTTTAATTAAAATACGAGGTTTTGGTAATTGTGTGATGACATCATATTTTTCTCCATCTCTCCCTATAGATGTCAACCCAAGTTTATAGTCTTTTAAATTTTTTATAATAAAATTTAATGTTGTGGTTTTACTAACATTTTTTGCGAGCCCTATTATTGAAACAATTGAGTATTTAGTAATTTTATTAAGAAAATTAGTCATAAAGCCCATAATCTCGCCAAAAACTTTAGTATATTTAAAAATGTTTAAGCTTTAGAATTATTATTTTTCCTTCGTTGTTTCCTTTTCAAGTCTGAGGGTTCAATAGTAACTTTTTCACCACTCAATAATGCACTAACTCCTATCTGTTTTTCACAATCTTCACAATGGCAATTTGGAGTGTAAGCTTCTGGTTCCTCATAAGTTGTAATAACACCTTCAAAATTTCTTAATACCACTCGCTTATGTCCTTGAGAAATCGTGTAATCAGGCATTACCGGAATTTTTCCACCCCCTCCAGGAGCGTCTACTACAAATGTAGGTACACATAGTCCTGATGTATGCCCTCTCAAACCTTCGATAATTTCAATACCTTGAGCAACACTTGTTCGAAAATGCCCTAATCCGATTGATAAATCGCACTGATAAATATAATATGGTCTAACTCTTATTTTTACTAATCCTTGTACTAGTTTCTTCATAACATGAATACAATCATTTATGCCTCTCAATAAAACAGATTGATTTCCGAGAGGGATTCCCGCATCAGCAAGCATTTCACATGCTCTTGTAGATTCTTCTGTGATTTCATTTGGATGATTGTAATGTGTATTAAACCAAATAGGATGATATTTTTTTAACATTTCACATAATTCAGGTGTGATGCGGAAAGGATTTGTAACTGGTGTTCTAGAACCTATCCGAATAATCTCAACATGCGGAATCTCTTTTAATTTTTTTAGAATTTCCTCTAATTTATTATCAGAAATTAGTAAGGCATCTCCGCCAGATAATAATACATCTCTTATAGAAGGTGTTTTTCTAATGTAATCTATACCAGCATCAATATGAGATTGCGGTGGTGCTCTATCATGATGACCAGCGAATCTTCTTCTTGTACAATGTCTACAATACATCGAGCAAATTTCAGTAATTAAGAATAGCACTCTATCGGGATAACGATGCGTTAGACCTTCGACAGGAGAATCGATATCTTCACTTAGTGGATCTTCAAGTCCTCCCGTATACTTTTCCAACTCATAGACAGTAGGAATTGCTTGTTTTCTAATTGGATCGTAAGGATCATTAGGATCGATTAATGAGAGGTAATAAGGGGTAATTGCCATCCTATATTCTTTTAAGATTCTAGGATCATCTTCTTCTTTAGTTAAAGTGATATATTTTTTGAGTTCTTCTAATGTTGTTATCCGGTTTTTAACTTGCCAACGCCAATCGTTCCAATCTTCATCACTTACATGTCCAAATAATTCTTTTCGTCTATTCACCTTCATTCTAAAACTCAATGTTATTTGTAATTTTTGTTTTAACTCAACAATTGATTAAAAGTGTTTTTCTTCAAATATTTTTTGTAATTTTTAAGATAATTATTGAGATTAGTAAATTTAATAATATCAGAAAAAATTAATTTTCTCAAAATTTGCCTTATTTTAAAAAATAGAAGAATTTGCTGTACTTTAATCAAATTTAATTATATCAATTTAGCGTGAATTAAGCAAAATTTTAAATAATTTAATGTACGATCATTCGTAATAAATTACGATTATTCGTAAATCTGATTAAAAAATTAATTAGAGGTTTATATTTGAATGATATTTTGGATAATATTATTTAGTGTGTTAGGAAGTGTT
>JBHLLI010000161.1:0-9378 GCA_048885765.1 Candidatus Hermodarchaeota archaeon | reverse complement strand
TTCTGTATTTGTAGATCGAGTATGAAATGTGAAAATTACCCAATCGATTTGGGATGTCTTTTTCTTGGAGAAGCTGTATTAAATATCAATCCACAATTAGGAAAATTAGTTACTAAAGAAGAAGCTTTAATTCATATAAAAAACTGTCAAGAAGCAGGGTTAGTACATATGATTGGAAGAAATAAATTAGATGCCCAATGGCTTGGTGTTAAACCAGGAGAAAAGCTTTTAAGTATATGTAATTGTGATCCTTGCTGTTGTTTATGGCGAATATCTCCAGTTGTGTCTCCGAAAATAGGATCTAAGATTAAAAAAATGCCTGGAGTAAAAATTCAAGTGAATGAGGACTGCATTGGGTGTGAAACCTGTATAAAAAATTGTTTTGTAAACGCTATAAAAATAGTACACAATAAAGCTTTTATAAGTATTGAGTGTAGAGGTTGTGGTCGGTGCGTTGGTGTCTGTCCTCAAAATGCAATTGATATTATTATAGAAGATAAGGATTATATAAATAAATCAATTGAAGAAATTGATAAAATAATCGATGTTGCATAAAATCATAAAGTTATTTTTGATTCTCCCAAAAAAAGTTCTTGAGTTTCAAATTATCTACTCTAGTTCTTTCTTTTAAGGCAGATACTGCTTGTACTGTTTCCTTAATCGAATGGAAAACAGGTATTCTAGCGAGTTCCAATGATTCTATTATCATAGAATACTTTGGCACATATGGGACAAAGCATACTGTAGGTTTTTTTTTATATGCTACAACATTTGCAATTCTCCTTCCTATCTGAAAGGAGATATTTGGAGGATAAGGTAATAATAATAATATTATACACTCAATTTTTTCTAAATCTGATAAGTACCGAATTATATTTTCAATATCTGTGTCTAATACTGAACCGGTTAAATCAATAGGGTTATTAAAAGAAGCTATTTCTTTAGCTACTGGATTCATAAGATCTTTCAATTCATTTCTTTCTTGGTGGGTAAATCTTACAGCATTTAAACCATACCCTTTTAACATATCACTTGCTAAGACAGCATGACCTCCAGAAACTGAAACAATCGCCACATCACCTTGAGTAACTACATTTTTACCGAAAGGGTTTCTTTTATGTGATAATACATCATATACTTTTAGGCAAGTTAATAATTCTCTTTCTGAATGAGGTTGGATAATATAGTTTTGTCTTAAAGCGTCATAAATAATTCTAAAGTCTCCTGCTAAGCTTGCTGTATGCGATTGAGTAGCAACTTTTCCTTCTCTTGTTTTCCCTCCGAAATATACAATCACAGTATCTTCGGATTCTTTCGATAATTGTAGAAACTTTTGAGCCTTTCCTTCTTTAAAACCTTCTAGATAAAATGCTATATTTGTCGTTTCAGGATCTACTTTACTGAAGTATTCTAACAATATTGCTTCATCTACAACAGCACGATTACCTATAGAAACTGCTGTTGATACTCCAACATTTCTTTCATTAAACTTCACAAAGAATTGATCCACTAAGACGCCTCCACTTTGACTTATAAGGGCAACAGAGCCTTTAGGAGGCTTTGTGATACGCTCTGTAGGTAAAAATATTGTGTCAACTAATGGTGGTGCATATACTCCAAGGCAGTTTGGTCCTAAAACCGCAATATCGTTTTCGAGCGCAATTTTTTCTAGTATTTCTTGTCGTTTTTTTCCTTTTCCACCAATTTCAGCAAATCCTCCTCCAATGATTACAGCTGCTGGTATATTTAAATTGATACAATCTTGAATATATCCCAATGTATCATCAGGACCGACTGCTATTACAAGTAAATCTGGTATTTCTGGTAGCTTATCTAGTTTTTCATATAACTGAATGCCCTCAATTTCACCGACAGTAGGATAAATTCCATATACTTTTACATTCATTTCAAATTCGTTTTTCAGTAAAACTATTCTACCAGGGCTTAAAGGATTTTTCTTACTAATTCCAACAACTGCCATTGATTTGGGTTTAAAAAGTTTCTCTAAATCCATTTTAGACAAAATATTATTATTGAGTATACTAGTTTAAGAGTGTAAACTATTTATTATTGCCTTAAAATAGTATTGCAATAATTAAGATTTCAAAGTTTTATAAAAAAAATTTAATCTTTGATAATATCTTTGAAGATATTAACAAATGCTTTTACGTCTTTATTCATGAAATAAATATCTAGCGGATTTTCCCTTTTTAAAACAAGTAAATAATATGGAGCAGCAGCTTCATCTAACATTATTGGTTTAAATAAGAAATAATTATCTGATCTTCTAACAACAATCTGGTCCTCTTGCTTTTCTAACATCATGTCTGAAAATACGTCATTAAGTGTCAAAAAATATGCAATTGTTTGCGAAAGTATATGTTTTGAATTATCATCTTTAAAGCAAGAACCTATAATAATCGAATTTTTATCTATTATCATTAAGCCGTGACAACCTAATTTTCTTGCAAATTCCCCAACAGTCTTTTGTATTAATTGTGTTTTTGGATATAACTCCAATAAAATCTTGGACATAGCATTTATAATCGAGTAAGGATCATATATTGAAGTAATAAAGAAATTGATTTTTTTATAATCTAGTGTCTTTATAATTCTGTTTTTCAAATCTGCTATTTGTTCCTGTATTTCTTTCTGTACAGTTTGCATTAATTTAGGATCATACTTATGAAAGAAAACATTGATATAGGGTTCGATCTTTAACTCACTAAACTTTTTAACCACATCATAAAGATAACTCAAGGCCTCATGGATTCGAGAAGCATCTAATATATCTATTACATAAATTGCAACTTCTGTGTCATCAAAATATTTACCTGGATTCCTTAAATATGAAATAAGATAACTCTTTTGTCCTCCCAGATCCCATTCACTAATTTCCCGTCCTAGCAATTTAAAAGTTCGTCTTTGAGCTCCTCTTGTTGGTTCAATTAAAGCTATTGTTGAAAATTCTCTCTGAAGTGTTAAAATTATACTAGTCTTACCAGCTCCATCTAAGCCAGTAAAAAGAATTTTATAAGTCCTCTCGTCAGTAGATTCTTCTTCATGAAAAAATTGTATAGAATCCTCCAAATAGATTACACCTCTTTTACCCTCTTAAAATTTGATTATAAATAATAATAAATCAATGTATATTTCCGCCTAGAATTATACAGTTATTCATATATTTAAATCTATTTTAGGAAATTTATGTTGAAATTTAATTAAATTCTAGTAAAAACGCGATTAGAATCATTTATTGTTTAACATTTATAAAGAAATAAAGAGAATTATTATCAATTTATTTTAAAATAAAAAAAAAATTTATTGAGATTATTATGAGTAAAGAGAGAAGTGGAGGGTCTGAAAAATTTTCATATAAAAAAGCAGCAGGTTACGGAATTGGACAATTATCAGATATAGCATCATATCAAGCTTTTACATTCCTCACATTTACATTTTATTACGCTGTTATTGGCATCGATATTGGGTGGATAATGCTTGGGTTTATAATTTGGTCAATTTGGAATAGTTTCAATGATACATTTATAGGATATTTTTCAGATCGGACTCACACTAAATGGGGTCGTCGATTTCCTTGGATAATGGCTTCTTTACTTCCTATAGCAATAATATTGATTCTTTTATTCACACCTCCCGCTAGTTGGGGCATTATGGATGGGATAGCTAATTTCATCTACTTTCTTATCATAATTATAGTTTTCGAATTGTTTTTTACAATGTATGACATAAATTTTACAGCTTTATACCCAGAAATCTTTCTTACTGAGGAAGAGAGAACTAAAGGTAATAATGTTAGACAGTTATTTGCTATCTTTGGATTAATTACTGCTTTTATTATGCCAGGTATATTTATTTCAAGTTATACTAGCCCAGAAGCAGGAGAATATGCTTTTTATGGAATAGTTGTGGGAATTATAGTAATTATTGCTGGACTTCTCTTTTTAAAGTTTTCTCCGAAGGAAAGAATTGAATTTCGAGAAGATTACAAAAAAGCACCATCGTTTTTTAAAAATCTTAAATTTTGTGTAAAAAGTAAAAGTTTTATGAGATATATTCCTGCAGAAATTGCAAACTGGTTTGTTTATGGGATGTTACCTGTAATTGTGCCTTTATATGCAGAATTTGTTTTAGGATTTGTGGACGCTTTTATGATTTCTTTATTATTGGGGGCAACTTTCTTATCAGCAGCTCTTTTTATGACTCTTCTATGGAAACCATTAGTTCAAAGGATTGGTCCAAGAAAATCATGGCTGTTATCAATGATCATTTGGATATTAACTCTCCTTCCATTATTTTTCCTTGACTCTACCACACCAGGCTTAGAAGCTATTGCTTATATTGTTTTTTTCTTGATAGGAATTGGATTATCTGGTTCAATATATATCGTTGATATAATTATAGCTGATATTGTTGATGAAGATGAAGTAAAAACAGGCACACGTCGAGAAGGTGGATATTATGGTGTGAACATTTTCTTTCAAAGATTTGCAACTGTCTTTGTGTTTCTTATTATTGGTCCTGTTTTTTTAATAGCAGATTGGGCAGTCTTTAACCCAATTACTATTCCAGAATTTGGATTACGCAGTTTAATGGTTATTTATCCGGCAATAGCTTTAGTGATTGCAATAATAGCAATATTCTTTTACCCATTAGATGGTGATAGATTAAAGCAAATAAAAGAACAGAGAGATATTATTCATCAAGAAAAAAAATCAAAAATATAATTTATATTTTTTATTTTATTGCTTTTATTTTAGATATACCATTGCTTATACGGTCAAATATTTCATCAAGTTCATGCTTCTGTACTATTAATGGAGGTAATATTTTAAGTGTATCTTTTTTATTATTACAATAATCTAATAAAACCCCCTCTTTTATTATAGAAAGCATAGATAGTTGACTGATATCTTCGTTATAGAACTCAACACCCCACATTAACCCCCTACCTCTAACTTCTTTGATTAAATCAGAAAACTCATCTTTTATTTTTTCTAAGCCCTTCTTGAAATAATTACCCATTTCTCTGACATGATCTAAGAATTTTTGATCTGATTGGATTTTTAACATTTCAAGAGTAATAGCACACCCAATATCAGATCCCCCTGTGGTAGATATATGAATAAAAGGATCTTCTTTATAGACTGCTTTTTCGATGAATGGCTTATAACTGCACGTAGATAAGGGATAAATCCCTGCGGTCATACCTTTTCCCAAGACCATAAAATCAGGCACTACTTTCTCATTTGGATAAAGTCCTCCATATATTGCCCACAAATGTCCTGTTCTACCTAAACCTGCCTGAACTTCGTCTATAATCATCATGGTTCCTGTTTCATCACAAATTTCCCTCACTTCTGTAAAATATCCTTCATCAGTAATCAATATCCCAGCTGTAGCAGGAATAGTCTCTAATATAACACAAGCAATATCCTCTGTTATAGCTCTTTTCATAGCATCAATATCACCAAATGGAACCTGTTTAAAACCTGGCAACTCCCAAAGGAATTTTTCTCTAAAACTAGGATCCCCTGTCGCTAATGCAAAACCAGTATGACCATGATATCCCCCTATAGCAGAAATGCAACCTTTTCTTTTGGTATATGCTCTTGAAAACTTGATTGCACAATCTATCGATTCTCCTCCTCCTACTCCAAATGTTGTTTTACTGATATCACCAGGCAATAATTCCGCAAGTTTCTTTCCCAAAAGGGCTCTTTGTTCAGAAAGAAGTATGTGATCTCCTATATCAAGCCCTGATTCCAATGCAGCTTTAATTAAATTGAAAATTTTTGGATTTTGGTGCCCTAAGTTATATACACCTCCAGAAGTTCGACAATTATACCATTCAAGAGGAGGCTCGCCAGGTTTAGAACTCTCTAAAGCTCGTAATATAACACCATTTCTCTCTCCTGGAATAACTCCTAACCCAAGGCTTTTAAAAAATCGAACTTTGGGTCCATTAACATACTTTGTATATAGTTTGAGTAATTCTTTTTGAGGTAAAGTACCAATAAATTTTCTCGTGGCATTCCCTTTCATAATCTTATCTAAGGTGTTATTGTTTAATAAAAATTACGAGAAATTAAAAGTTTAAATTTTTTTCCATTTGAACCTTAATTTGAAAGATTCCGCTTCTTAAGCCTATGAAATGGAGGTTTTATTCCTTCTGGAAAAGGAGATTTGTATGGTTTATCGATATGAACCCTATTATGTTCTTCCTTCGCATCTTTAACTAATTCTGGATTATTCATAAATTTCAAAGATGCTAAAGTTAAAATTTTTGCTGCCGCTAACATACCTTTATGTCCAATGCTCATCCCAGATGTCGCAACATTTTGCCATGAATGGCCTGGTGAGCCCATTATTTCACAAGTAGTCATAAATTCTCCTAAAGGGACTTTCCATGATACATCAGCCACATCTGTGGAACCAGGCAATGATTTACCCCTTCCTATTGGAGGAACAATAATCTTGTTAAGTGGTTGACTTAAAATTACTTTAGCCATGTCTAACATGTCAGCAGGAATTAACCTATAATATCCTTCCATTGAATTGGGAGGCAAAGATTCTCTAAGTTTTTTAGCAAATTCAATATCTTCACGACTAAATCTAGTAGGTTTAACTTGTTTCATTGAATCTAAAATAACTTCGCTAACAGTACTGTTATACATGGTATTATAAGTTCCACTTTGAAAGTCAATCTCCATCTTAGTATCGGTCATCAAGGTCGCACCTTTACCGATATTTATTAAACGTTGATAGATTTCTTCAACTTGATGGCGTTTTGGAGCACGTACGAAATAATGTACACTAGCTTCAGCGGGAACTACATTTGGTGCTTGACCTCCATTAGTAATTACATAATGAAGTCTTGCTTCACTAATTATATGCTCGCGTAGATAATTTGCTCCTACATTCATCAATTCAACTGCATCTAAAGCACTTCGACCATTCTGTGGATCAGCCGCAGCATGAGCTGTCTGACCATAAAATTTAAAAATTACATCATTCATTGATAAAGCAGACATTACACTTAACATATTAAAAAAACCAGGATGCCATGTCATTGAAATATCCACATCATCAAATAATTCTGATTTGATCATATAACCTTTCGCGTTAAACGTTTCCTCAGCTGGACATCCATAAAATCTTATGGTTCCTTTAGCGTCTCCATTATCTATTGCTTCTTTTACAGCTAGTGTTGCTCCTAAAGATCCAGTTCCCAAAAGATTATGTCCGCACCCATGCCCCGGAGCACCTTCTTTTAGTATTTTTCTAAAAGGCTCAGGAGCTTGATTAAGACCTGGTAAAGCATCATACTCTCCTAGGAGGGCTATTACTGGCTTTCCATCTCCATAATTAGCATAAAATGCTGTTGGCATATCAGCAACACCACTTTCTATAGAAAATCCGGATTCTTTTAGGGTCTTGATTAGTAAGTCAGAAGATTTAAACTCTTCTAGACCTAATTCTGCAAAATCCCAAATTTTATCACTTATATCAATAAGCATACCTTGATTTTCTTTTATCCAATTGATGTATTTATTTACCAATTTTCCTCATCATTTTTTCACAATAATATCCCTTAATAAGAAAAATGAACCTTCAAAATAATAAATTCCGAGAAAAAATAAATTATTAAAAAAAAGTTGAAAAATCTATCCTATTTAAAAAACTATTAAATATATAAGAAAAGAAAAAGGAAAAATAAAAAAATCACTTGTTATTCTGCCAAAATTTGTAAAACCTAAAATTCATACCCACATTTTTTACATACGTGTTTTTTTGCATACATTGGGATATGACCCACGTATGAGAGCACTTTACTTTTATCTTCGACAGTTTTTATGTCTCCACCTACAGCACCACACATCGGACAAGTAATCCGTTCATCACTAGCGAATCCACCTGCTCCGATTTCGGGGGGCTTCAATTCTTCTAACTCAGTTTCAACTTCATGAAGATGTGCTGCAGTTGATTGCAATGTTTGACCTTGTTCGGCGAGTTGATCATTCAATTCCTGAATTTGAGCATCTCTTTGAAGGAGTGTATTATTTAATTCGCTTAATTGAGAATTTAATTGATTAATTTCACCTTGAGCCGATGCGAGTTTAGAATTCAATTCTTCAACTTGGGCTGATAAGCTACTAACTTGATTATTCGCATCATTAAGTTGTGCCTCTAATCCAGCAGCTTTTTCTGATTCTGCTATTAAAGTTGGTATCTTTTCATCTAATTCAGCAACTTTTACTTCTAAATCTTCAGTTTTGGATTTATATTCTGCTAATTCAGTTTTAAGATTGTTATTTTCCGTGTTTAAGTCCCGAATTACGTCCTGATCATCTGTTTTAGTCTTTTCAAGATCTGATTTCGTTTCTGATAATTGATTTTCAGTCTCTTCAAGTTTAGATTGAGTATTATCTAACTCGTTCATGCTATCTGCTAATTTATCTTTTGTTTGCCCCAATTCATTTTTAGTATCAGTTAGTTGTTTCTCTAAATCATTCACTTTAGATCTGAGATCTAATAAGAATCTTCCCTCAACTGGCAATTTTTTTTCTGGTTTTGCTTCGGCCTTAGCCCAGTCAATTGACAATTTCGTCAACCTCGATTTTTAAAATTGTATTAATTTTATGAATTAATTTTATTAATAATATATAAATCATAGTGTAATAAGTTTTTAATTATTTTTACTTTTATTTTTGATTTTAGTTAATTCAGTGTCATAATTTAATTATTTTCGAAATATAATATATTATTAAGAAATCGATAACGGAGAACGAATAATTATATGGAATCTACAGATGATTCAAAGTTTAAGATTGAATATATTTCTACCTCAGGAGTATATAAAACACCTTTTACACTCATCATAATTCTACAGTTTCTTGTCGGGGCCTTTATTCTTTTAATTATTAACATCTGGTTTTATAATGATCTGTACTATCTTTTGACTGGAAATAGGTTTTTACCATTTCTTATGATAGGTCAATGGTGGGAGTGGTTTCTCCTTCCTCTAAATATTTATGGAAATTTACTTTTATTTGCATTCTCTATTATCTTATTTTCAGCAGTGATTTTTAAAATGTTAAACAAATTATATCCCCCGCATGAAGGAGTGTTTGAAAGAGGTAGTAAAGAGTGGAAATATACCCATCGAAGGTTTTGGACGGCCTATTTTCCAATTTGGCTAGCAAGAGCATTACCTTTACCATGGTCCGATATTTTCGTTTATCGTTTCTTTGGGGTCCATATAGGAAAGAATGTGGTTGCTTATGAAGGATACATAGATCCAGAATTAATTGAAATTGGAGATTTTACGATGACATCTTTAAATATTTGCATTTTTTC
>JBHLLI010000160.1:0-9383 GCA_048885765.1 Candidatus Hermodarchaeota archaeon | reverse complement strand
TGAGGACCTAGTTTATCAAGAAGAAGACTATCTCCTTTTCTTTCGTAATTTGGTTCATGCATAATCCATTTTAATGCAATAGGGAGATCAAACGCAAGTCTTAAATTAGTAAATGTTAAATTGGTGTTATTTATTACTCCTACTTTGAACCTAACTTGACCACCAATAAATTCATATTCTCTGATAATTGACAAGATACTATCTCGATCTCCATCTTTGAGAATAGCAGGTATTTTTTTTAATCCAATATCGTCATCTCTTTTCTCTTGAATTGAGGAACGGAGAACTTGAGCACTTTTTATTTTTGATTCTAATTTCTTAATGATACGTTTGAATTCATCAGATTCTTCACCATTTTCCCTAATTTCTGAATAGGATGCTATGATATTATTTACTAGCTCAATTGCTTTGGTTAAATCCTGTTTTTGTAACTTTTTAACTTGCTTTAATTCTTCATCAAGTTCTATAATTTTGACTTCAGTTTCATGTAAATTCAACTTATCTTTTATCGCTGAAATTCTTTGTTCCAAGTTTTCTATTGAATTATTGATATTTTCTGATCTGCTTAAGACTAAGCACGAATCATAATCATTTGATGCTAAAGTCCATATTTTTTGAGCGTGGATTAGGTTTTTTTTATTGTAATATCTTAATGCATTAGAATCATGGATTTTTCCCCTTTTTTCATACGCTCCTATTAATGATAATTTTAGTTTTCTCACTAAGCCATTATCTTTCACCTTCTCAGAATTTTCAAAATATTCAATTCCTTCGACCAAAAATTTTATAATTCTATCAAGAGAAAGCTTAGTATTTTTTAGATTTCTTTTAGAAAGAACTCTGTTAGTATGATTTAACACATAATGCAATCGATGTTGATAAAACAATTCCTTTTCTTTTGTAGTAAGAATATACTTCTCCTTTTTTGTTGATAAAATGAAATTAAATAAAAAAAGTAAATCAGCAGCAATTATCGTGAATATAATAATAATTACAGGTGTTAGCAAATAATAATACTCATGGATTCTGGTGGGATAAGTACTATCAGCTATACTTAAATACAATCCTAATATAAATTGGATAAATATCAAAAAACTGGATTCGAACCTATCCAATAAGTATATAAATTTAACATTTGGTAATCTATGAAATCTAGTATAAAATTTGGATTTTCTTTTGTCTGAAAAAGTGAAAAGTATAACTAATAGAGAAAAAAATATCGCTAAACTAATCCAAATTAGAATAAAAATATGGATTATAAACCATATACTCCGGTATAAAGATAATCCTGCAATCCACCCAAAAAAGATTAAAGTAAACCAAAATAGAGGAAATAAACTTATTGATTTAATAATACCTCTAAATTGGGTAGTCTTATTATTCAAAATATAAAAAACAACTATAGCCCAAAAAAAACATCCAAGAGATAAAATAAAATAGCTGTTAATGGTTAAGAGATATTCATCAGATAAATATAACCAATTAAAGGCAAAATAAACAAAACTAAGATTCAGTTCATCCAAATAAGTTGTAATCTGGATGACCCAATAAAGGGTAATTGCGAAGAGTAATAAAAAAATTATTAGAAAAAAAAAATATCGTGCTTTTTTTCGCATTTAATCCCTCAAATCTAATTTTAATTTAATATTTCTTATTCTAATCAATTTTAATATTTACACAACAATTTTCACATGCAATAATTTCTCCATTCCTAAATTTTTCAACAGACTCAGATGACATTAGAGTATAACAATATGGACATAAACAGGATAAGATAGCAATTCTCATATCATAGAATCCTTCTTCAGAAGTGATTATATTATTTTCAATTAATTTTTGTCTAACTCGATCTCCAATTTCGGCTAAGAAAGCAGTAATTTGTTCTTCATTATTTCCTGATACTTCAAATTCTAAGGTCTTCCTATCTCCATCTAATAGAACATTCATCACAAGTCTTTCTTTTTTGACTTTTGTAATACCAAAGAACCAAGCTTCACCAAAGTTATTATCTTCAAAAAACTCATTAGAAATTAATCTTATATCAAATTGTTCCAAAACTGAAAGAATCGAAGAAAAAATTGATATTGCTTTTTCAGAATCAATAATTGGAAATACTTTCTTGTCTCGGTGTGTAAGGTTACGTCTTAAACTTTTAACTCTGGCGAGGTTTGCATCGGTTTCAGTAAAAAATATCGGGCACGAAATGCCAACCATTTTAGGTTTCATGGGTATTGCATGAGGTTTATCTTTAACATCAAAAAAACTTACAGTTGCATTTATATGGCTTTCCATACAATTAAGGGGTTCAAAATAAAGAGACACAGCTCGTTTTTCTTTCGCTCCCAATTTTGGAATAAGAATACTATCTCCTTTTCGATTGTAATTTGGTTCATGCATTATCCATTTTAAAGATTTAGGCAAATCAAAAGTTAAACGTAAATTAGTTAATGGGTAATTTGTGTTATTTACTAAACCCACTTTAAATCTTACTTGTCCTCCAATGAATTCATATTCTCTCACAATTGAGAGTATTTGTTTTACAATTTCATCTTTAATTACAGAGGCGATTTCAAACTCACTAAGCTCATCCACATCAAATTTTACTCGTTTTTCTAAGGGTTTTATTCCCATTGATTTATCTAATCTCTCCTGAAGTTTTTCTTGAAAGAGTCTGACATTTAGAAGACGATTTTGTATTTTTTCAGCATAATCTCTATATACATGGAAGTTTTGAGCTTTCTTTTTTGCATCCGAATAAACTTGAATAATATTTTCAGTTAATTTTATTGTCTTCACTAATTCTTTATCCTGTATTTCATGAGCAGTTTTTAAATTGTCATCTGCTATTTGAATCATTAGTTCAATTTGTATTCTTTTAAGATTTTTAGTTATATCTTCTATTTTTAATAGTATTTCCATACGAGATGCTTTAGATTGACCATACATTTTTAATCGAAGGATTGAATTAAGATCATCAATAGCAGCTCTCCACTCAGCTCGCGCAGCTTTCAGATTTAATTCTGTATAGGCTTTTTGAGCATTTTGAAGATGAAGCACGACAGCACCATTATAAGCATTATTTAAATTTTCTTTTAAAGTTCTAAGATTTACTTTTATTACTTTCTTCTGGATAACCATACTGGAAAAACGTGAGTAATTTTGAATTGCTTCTTTCCAGCTTTTTATCGCTAGTTCATATGATTCTTCTTCATAATACCTATTACCCTCGTCTATTAGTTTCTTGAAATTCTGTAAGAGTTTATCATAATTGCTTGAATAAGGTAAATTTTTTTTAAGTTTAATATGAGTCGGATAATCTTCTTTTTTAGAATACAGATAATTAATATCATAAAGAAAATTGATAATAATTAGGGTTAAAAATAAATAAACGGAAGTAAGGTAATTAATTCCTGATGTACTTAATGCTGAGGATACTATAAAAAATACACCCAAGACAAATATTATCAATACCAAGATTCTGAGCTGGATTTTTTCTAAAAAATCAGCTATTTTAATTATATTCGCTTTTGGCTCTGATGGGATTTTCTCTATTTCCATTGAATCTCTATACAAACCTTTCTTAAGAATGGGTTTGTAAATACGATATGATATAAAGTTAATTATCATTATTCCCGCTAATAATAGTCCTGTTCCTACCCAAAAACGTAATAGAATCTGAAGTAAAAGCCAAGAATTAGAAAAAGATTCTAAACCAATACTGCTTAAAAATGCACATATACCAAACCAGAATGGAAAAAACATAACTATTGATTTGATTCCCTTTCTGAACCTATCTTTATTAATTGTTCCAAAATAATAGACTACAATTAGCCATGAAAAACAACCTATAAAATAAGAATGAAACACATTAAAATATACCTCACCATCCCCGAAGAGTCCTCCCCATCCAAAGATCCATTTAAAAAATATTTGATAATTGTAAATTGTTGGACTGAGTAGTGAAAGCCCCCCAAAAATCAAAATTGGTAAAAAATATTTGGTTTTTTTAGTCATCTGATTTTCCCTCTTTAAATCTTTTTTATTAACAGTTATTTATTAAATGAATTTCGGTTCTTTAGTCTTGTTGAAAGATTTGGTTAATAATAATATAAACTTTTTCTTTCATATTCAATCTTTTTTGAATTTCTATACACTTATTATATGACGCGTAAATTCAGAATCGTAAAAACCAAAGCATATTACGTTTAATTTTAAAATTCTCAGCAAATTTAAATCAAAAATTTTATTTAATATCCTTTACTACTCTTTACATACTATCTCGATGAATTATGAGAATATATCTAAAATTAAATATATTTGAAGGAGATGATTAATAATTTCTTATGTTAAATTTAAGATTCCTGATAAATTAAAAACTCAGCTTAAGAATGCTTTAGGCCAGATAGCAGAAACTAGAGATTCAAAAATTCGTAAAGGAATGAATGAGGTTACTAAATCAATTGAGCGAGTTCAGGCGAAACTGGTTGTCATGGCTGAAGATGTAAGCCCTCCGGAAATTCTTTTTCATATCCCACTTCTATGTGAAGAAAAAGGTATTCCCTATGGATATCTCTCCACTAAAAAGGAACTTGGAAACACAGTCAGAATTAATGTTTCATCAAGCGCTATTGCTGTGGAAAATGGAGGAACTGGGAATGACGGCGTTCTAAATGATGTTATTAAAAAACTCGAAGAAATTAAGAAGTAAAAAAATTGGTGATAAAAAGTGGTTAAATTAGACAAATCAAAAGGAGTCTCTGTCCAAGATTTATCTATTCCTGCACAGGTAATTCAAATTATTGGGCGAACTGGACTCACAGGAGAAATAACCCAGATTAAAGTACGCATTCTTGAAGGGCCAGATAAAAACCGAATTCTCACTCGAAATGTTAAAGGCCCTATTAAAATGAATGATATTGTTATATTGAGAGAAGTGGAAAGAGAAGCTCGTAAAATTAGAGGCCGACGATAAAGTTAATAATATTTAGTAAAGATTCTAATTTTTTATTCTTTAAATTTTATTAAATCATTTTTTAAATCTTCTGCAAGATGGCCCAATTTATTTGCTGTCGAAGAAACTTCCTCCATTGAAGCGGATTGTTGTTCAGTGGATGAATTTATTCCTGATATCGATTCTGATGTTGAATTAACAAGATTAACGATTATTTCAACTTTTTTTTTTGTTTCATCTACTGCTTTTCTAGATTCTTCTGCTAATTTTCTAACCTCATCGGCTACAACCGCAAAACCTCTTCCAAATTCACCGGCCCTTCCTGCTTCAATACTTGCATTTAATGCTAATAGATTAATCTGTTCAGAAACATTTGTAATGAGATTTATAATGTGTTTAATTTCACTTGAAGATTGCATCATAAGTTGACTTTGTTGAGCAACTCCTTGCGTAGTTATGGCTATTTCTTCAGTGGCAGCATTAACTTCACTCGCGCTTGCTGCTAACTCTGTTGCAATATTTGCTACCTGTATTGAACTCTCAGAAGATTTTTTGATAACTTTTGTTAAATCAGTCTTCGAGGCTGTAATTATTTTTAAAGCATAATTTACCATTAGAATAGTAACAATAATACCTGCGGGATATACTATCATGTTAGTAATCCATAAATTATCAAAAGTTGCCGATTGAAGACAAGCAATGACAGCAATGAACACAATTGTAGATACCATTATTATTGATATTTTAAAAAGGATATTTCTCCTATTTTTTCCTAACTTGAAATAATAGATGGTTACGAGTAGAGCCCACCATAGAAAAAGTAGTACAAAATTAAGGTTATTATCGTAATTTGCTTGTAATAGCACTTTTAGCACAATTTTCTAAATTATAGTATAATTAATATTATTTTTTAGCTAATTAGTATTGAAATCAGTTTTTAAGCATAGTCTTCTCTAACGATTTACGTTCTGGGATAACATATTTTGTGATAATATTTTCTCAAGTTTCAAAAAGTGTGAAAACATTTAAATAGTATGAAATTTATACTTCATTTGAATTTTATATAAGTTTCAAATTTTATGAAAGGTGTAAAAAACTATCTCAAAAGAACAGAATAGTGAACAGCTCCTAGAAGAGACTAAATATATCATAGTTGGGGAAATGACCCATAAGGATCATGCAGATCTCAGAAAAATATTGGTTTTCATACTTGTTTTAATTTTTACTCTCTCATTTTTACATTTCAATAAATCAATGAGTTATGAGAAATATGAAAGGATCCAATTTGAATCCTCGGGAGCAACATTGTATGCTAATTTATATTATCCTTCTAATGTGATTGAATTTCAAGAAAAAAGACCTCTAGTGATCTATTGTCATGGTATTGGATCAAAAAGAGATTTTGACATCAGATTCTCAATCGAATTGACAAAAAGAGGTTTTTATGTTGCTACACTTGATTATCAAGGTCACGGTGAGAGTGGTGGAAATATTAATAATATTGATCCTGATACAGGTATCCCAGCTTTAGCTCAGGACTGTTCTAAACTGTTAGATGAAATAAATTCCTTACCATTTTATTCTAATGTTAATATTTCACAAATTGGATTGATTGGGCATTCTCTGGGAGGAATGGTTATCCTAATGAATCAAGCTTTAGACCCTCGTTTTAAAGTTATTGTTGCACTGGCTCCCTTAGTATATTTTGAACCCCCAAAATATGGATTTAATGAAGATTTCGATATTAATTATATTCCAGCTAACCTATTGAGTGAAGAAAATACCCAAAAACTACTGATTATACATCATTTAAATGATGAAGTTCTTGATTTTACTGAAAATGCTTTAAAAGCTAAAGAATTGACGAATTGTAATGTGTTTCCAATTACTGGATTTTTACTTGGAGGTGCGCATCAACTGTTTTCTAATGAAGTCCTTATTGAATCTATTAATTGGTTTGAACTTCACTTTTTTGGTTCGACAATAATAAATGGTCCGATCGTTATTACATTTTACCTAAACTATGCTTTAATTATAATAAACATAATACTAATATTCACATTGCTTATTTCCTTAATATCTGTGTCAAGTAGAATCTTTTTCAGAAAGGAGAATGATAATGAGACTGCAGTTCTAATAGATAATAATTTAGTAATTAGCACCCCGACAAAAAGAAAACAATCTGTAAAATTATTGCTTTTTATTACAGGGTTTTTGCTGAACTGGTTATTATTTGAAAGTATTTTTGGGATAATTGGGCTTGTGTATAGTTCAATAGGTATGATTGTTATTTTAAAGATAATCAAAATTAAAACCTTATTAAAGAAGAAAATAGGCTCAAAAAAGAAATCTGATTTACTTACTAATATAAAAACACAATTAAAGTTAAAATATATAATATATTCAATATTTTGTGTTTCCTATTTCATCCTTATATATATGATATTTTCATTTTATTACCCCTTTGGTTTTATTTGGCCCTCTAATTTTATTGTACATTTCTTATGGGGATATCTTGTATTCCCTGTATTTTTATCAATCGAACTATTACTAAGAAAAGTGATTTACCCATATTTAGTTTCTTTTAAGCATAAAGATGGGATATTAATGATCTCCGCAATAGTAATAATATTTAGTCTGATGTTAATGACGCAGAAACTATCATTTTTTCCTTCCGAATTGTTTATGTATGTAATATTTTTGCTCGCAATTATATTAAACACAAAAATCTTTCAAAATGTTAAATCGTTCTATCCAGTAGTTTTAATTTCATTTAGTATGGTTCAGATATTCTTTGCTGCCGTTCTTTCAAATGCGATTGGAGTGAGTATGGTTATATAATTAAAACCTTTTCATAGGACTTTATAAATCTGTTTTGAGATATTTTAAAGATGTTCTACACAATTGCAGATGATTTAATACTTTATCAAATGATCAATTTAAAACCTTCAAAATATTCGAATTATGAACTTAAATTGTATAATTATTTTCATAATAAGACACAAATAAACCCAATAAGTATCATTCTCATCAATGCGGAAGATATTGATTTTATTTTCTTCTTTGTAAAACATGATGGATACTTTCAGGCGAGAACTTTCTTAAATTCAATTAGAAATAATATTAAGCATAAGAAAGTTATGATAATTAGATTTGATAATATTCTGTTAAATCTAATCTTCAATTTGTTTCCAGATTTATGTATCGATGATATTGAAGTTGAAATTAATAAGGTGAAAGGCAAATATGAAGTATCAATTTGTTTTTTGAGAGAATTAAATATATATCATATAGCGGTGGGTGATCGGGGTTGTTACATAAAAGCTGTGAATGAATTGATAGATAAATATGTTACTTTTAACAATTGCCATACTCCTTTAACTATTAAATGCAGAGCAACTAATTGATTTCAGGTACGTTTTTCTAATAAGATACTCAAATTTGCAATCAGCCAACAGAGTTCTTCATGCGTAGATGAAGATTTATATATTTCCTCTGTTTTTTTCTTTATCTCTGTTTCAGAGGCATTCTTTTTTATAAATTTCATTTGAATTTCAGCAAGTTTTCTGCATAAATCCTCATAAGAGTGATTTTCTTTAGCAATCTTATGTGCTAGAATTGTAATTTCTCCCTCAAAATCTGGTTTTATACCCGCTTCGATAAGCTCTTGAGTATCATTAAATCGAATTTTTAATTCAGGTCTTTTCTCAATCTTAGTACCAGATTCTAATCCTTCTACTAATAAGTCCATGATTGCTAAGAATGACCCATACTCTTCATTTTGTTTTAGAATTTGGATCTTAACGCGTTTTTCTTTCTGTTCTTTCAGTTTTTCAGCTCTTTTTATGCTTAAATCTTTTTTTTTATTGGATGCCTTGGAACCAATCCAAATGTATAAAGTTTTATAATCGTCGATTAAAAATACTTTGTTTTCACCAAAATCCACTTTAGAAACCTTTCTTAAAGCACCATTTTCAGTAAAAGTATATAAAAGCATACGAGTCCTCTAAGTAATAAAGTTTAATATAGTATTTAGAAGTAAAGCAATGATATAAATCTTTATTACATGTTAACAAATGAAAAGAAATTGTTTAGGGATTTTCCTCAAAATAACCTAGTAATTTGAGATTGCTATACTCATCATGTAGAAAATCGCGCAAAGCAGTTCGAATTGCCTCCGACCTTGAAGCAACAATTTTCATACTAATAAGTTTTTTAATATTTTGATCGTAAATTTCGGGCAAATTTATGGTAATATTTACCATTTTCTTTTTCTTATTATCGTTTTCCTTATCTTCCATTTAAATTGCTCCAAAAACTTCTGTTTCTAAAATTCTCTTATTTCGAATGATAAAAGTGAATTAGAAAGAAGATATATCCTTTGCCCTTAATTATTCACTCTTTTCCAATATTATATTATAAGTCAAGTATC
>JBHLLI010000159.1:0-9386 GCA_048885765.1 Candidatus Hermodarchaeota archaeon | reverse complement strand
AAAAAACTTACATTTTGGCATATAATTACCTCTATATTAATAAAAACCTCAACAATAGTGTTATATATAGTATAAAAACTGAATCGTTTTTAATTTGTAATTATTTTGGTTTTTCTTTAATATTCAATAAAATTGTATTTAATATAATTGTATTTATAATTTAAAAAGTTGAAATATACTGATATAAAATGAAAATTAAAGAAACTGAAAAAATAGGCAGATTATTTTTTGAAGAGTTATGGAGTAAACCAGATCTTAATCTTGCTGATGAGATTATTGATCCTAATTATAATCCAAGTTGGATTCAAATAGATAAAATTGGTCCAGCTCAGATAAAACATGAAATCAAACACTTTCGAAATCTTTTTCCAGATTTAGTTTACAAAATTGTCGAAATAAAGGGTGAAGAAGATAAAGTTTGGATTCGATATGAGGGGAACGGTACACATTTAGGTAAGGGATGGGGTTTTGAACCTACAGGTAAAAAAGTCACTTTTGAAGGAGCTACAATTCTATATATAAATTCAAAAGGAAAAATCATAGATCAATGGGGCGCGTTTTGCTTTTATGATATATTTTATGAACTCGGGGTTGTTCCACCATTTTGGGAATTATCTAAGCATTTCTCTGGAAATAACAAGTAGAGTTTTTTCTTACCTTTTTGCTGGAGAGGCATAACAATAGCTACAATTATGCTTACACCGAAAAATTCCGGAATATCCTCCAATATCTTTTGATTTAAAGCATCCACAATCTTTTCTCTGACCGGTATCTCTTATTTTAGGTATAAGTTCTCCCACAATCTTCTCAATTTTATGAGCATCAATACAATGTGCTTGTTCAACATCCTCAATGTCATATAAATCTGGTTGACAGCAAGCATACATTTTAATACTATTTTTTGCACAGATATCTATCATATTTTTAAGGATTTCGCGTTTCTTTTCAAAGGAAGGATTAATAGGGGTATAGCCCCTAGCATTCATACGAGTTTTAACTTTATCATAAATAGTTGCAAAAGAAAAAATCATTTCTTTTAATCCTAGAGCAGAGACATTCTCAATAATATATTCAAATTTATCTAAATTACTCTTAATCTTATCAGAACTACGCTTTTTATACAAGATAATTGGATCAAATCTAAAATTAACAGCAATTAAACCAAATTCATTGATTAACCATTCTAATTGCTGAAACCTTTGCTCTAAAGAGACTTTTAAATTATTCTCTAATTCAGAAGGCGAGTTTATTGTAAATTGAAATGAATGTCCTTTATATTTTTTAAATATTTGTTCTTTTTCCTTAAATACTTTTATCCATTCTTCAAAATTCTTAGACCACCAAACCCAGCATTTAACGTCCTTAGGTTTTAAGGAAACGCGATAAATCTGTTTTCGATTAAAAGGGTTCACTACATCAACATACTCCCATTGAATTTTCTCTACAACCCAATCCATTAAAAATGCAGGTATATCAGTCCTTCTACTACAAGATATTATTTGTGAATTTCTTAGAATCATGAAAAATATTAACCAGTTTTAAAAAGTTACTTCAAATCATGATAAATAAAGTAATTTCTAATGTAATTTTTTATGTTTTGAAATTTTTAAAACATTTATGACGAGAAAGAATATCTCTTCAGGATCTCCATATGAAAAACCTATTGGCTTTTCTAGAGCGGTGAGAATTGGGAATTACATCTCAGTATCAGGAACTGCACCTATTGCTCCTAATGGTTCAACAGCGTTTCCAAATGATTTATATGGTCAAGCAAAGCATTGTCTAGAAATTATTAAAAAAGCTATTGAAGATGCAGGAGGAAACTTAACAAATGTCATTCGTACCAGAATAATGTTAACAGATATCTCGAAATGGAAAGACGCAGCTCAAGCACACGGAGAATTCTTTGCGGAAATTAGACCTGCATGTACGTTTTTAGAAGTAAATAGATTTGTTGATCCTAGCTGGTTAATTGAAATTGAGGCAGATTGCATAATGGGTAATGATTAATTTAGTTATTAAATGACATAATCATGGATTTTTTAGCTTTTTTTTTTCTTTTTTGGATAAATTTTTTTTTTATGGCACTTTTTTAAAGGTATGATTCCTTCGATTGAATGGATTGATAATAAGGTTAAGATGATCGATCAAACAATCCTTCCCCATAAACTTGAATTTCTCGAGTTTGAAAATTTTAGAGATGTTGCCAATTCTATTAAGGTAATGAATATACGGGGAGCTCCTGCAATAGGTGTTGCGGCAGCCATGGGAATGGCCCTTGCCACCATTGAATATAAAAACCTGCCTAAATCTGAGTTTCTAAAAAATCTGGAGGAAGCAGCTAACATAATTAGGAGTACACGGCCAACCGCATCAAATCTGTTTTGGGCGGTAAACAGAATATGGGATATCATAAGTACTTATCCAGATAATCCTCTAAGCATATCAGAGTTAGTCATTGAAGAAGCTAAATTAATGGCTCAAGAAGATGTCAATGTCAATAAAAACATTGGTAAGAATGGAGCTACCTTATTGGAAGATGGGGATGTAGTTTTAACCCATTGTAATGCTGGGTCACTAGCAACAGTCCAATACGGTACCGCTTTAGCACCCGTTAGAGCTGCAATTGAAGCGGGAAAAAAAATAAGTGTCATCGCAGATGAGACTAGACCTCGATTACAAGGGGCAAGATTAACTGCTTATGAATTGCACTATGATAAGATTCCAGTAAAAGTAATCTCTGACACATCGTCTGGATTAATAATGCGACTTGGAAAAATAAATAAAGTTATAGTTGGAACAGATCGAGTGACTTCTGATGCTGTTTTTAATAAAATCGGCACATATTTAGTAGCTCTTGCTGCCAAAGATAATAATATACCTTTTTATGTGGCAGCTCCAACATCCACTTTGTCACTTCAAGAAATAGTTGAGGATGTAACAATTGAACAACGTGATAGTACAGAAGTAAGTAATGTATTAGGAAAAGTTCGAATAGTTCCAGATGGTGTTGAATGTCTAAATTACGCTTTTGATATCACACCTTTTAGATTGGTCACTGGTATTATTACTGAAGACGGAGTCTTTTCACCAGAGGAACTTTTAAAAAAATATAAATAATTATTTTAAATTATTTTTTATACACAGATTTTGAGGCTTAAATTATGGAAAGGAAAAAATATCTTCAAGTAGGATTGCTTCTCACAGTACTTACAATATTATGTCTAATAATCTTCATAATTATTTCTGTAGTAGCAAATGTTTATTATTCTGGAAATCCCTCATTTTTGGATGCGATTGCATTAATTAGCTTAATCTTAATAATTACTTCAATTATAAGTGGAGTTCTCGCGTGTCTGTTAATAGCTCTATTTTTTATCAAGAAAATCTAAAAATACTTATTTCTCTTATATTTTATAATTAAACATTAAAAAAATTAATCAAAATCTCCTTAAGTTGAACTAGATCTTTTGCTTTACTTAATTGGGTCCTAATCTGTGTTGATCTCTTTATATTTTTTGACAACCAGATCGCATTTCTTTTTAATTCCACAAATTTTATTGTTGTATTACCTAATGGATGAGTTATTCCATTAAGGAACTCATCAATAGAGTTTTCATAAAGGTTGATATTTCTCTCCATAATATTTTTTTTATTATTGAAGGAGACAAAATGATTATTTACTAAATACTCATGAATTTGATAGAAAATTTCCGGATTTCCCATCGATTCTCTCCCAATCATAAACGCATCAACATTAGTGTAGTCGATAAAATGTTTAGCAGTTATGGGATTGATAATATTACCATTTCCAACTACAGGTACCATAACTTTTTCTTTAATTTTTCTTACTGTTTCTATATCTAATTTTCCATCATTAAATTTGCTAAAAACAGTCCTCGCATGAATAATTAGCAAATCAATTCCAGAATTATTAATAATACCTGACAATTTTTCAATATCTACCGTATTCTCAAATCCGGTTCTTATTTTTAGTGATATCGGTCTAGAGGAGTATTTCACAGCAGTTTTAATTAAGACATTTAGCTTTTCTAAATCCTTCATCAAAAACCCACCTTCTTGTGCTTTAATTGCCCTTTTCGAGGGACATCCTGCATTCAAATCTAAAATATCAAATTTATAACTATCAAGATGATCTATTGAATTTCTTAGTGCTTGTGGATCAGAACCAATTAATTGAACCCCAATTGGGCGTTCTTCTTCAATCTTGAATAGTTCTTTTTCGATTGTTTTTGGATTTTTATAGATTCTTTTTGTATACAGCATTGGAACATAGACTAAACCAATTTTTTGAAGTTTCCTGGAAAATCTTCGATAGGGTGCAGTAGTTACATTTAACATTGGAGCCAATATATATCTATTATCCAAATTAAGTGGTCCTAGCTTCATAATTTTATAATTTAATTTTCAAGACTAATTTACAAGCTATAATGATGAAGTTTTTTATTAAATGATATTTACTATACTTAAATAAGTCTAATGAGTCTAGGTAAAAAAAATGTCAGATTTCCTCAAAGAATTTGAATTCAAAAAACCACCACTAAAAATTACATATTTTAATGAAGCCCCTTTAAAATTAACTAGTGAATTCATTTTTTTTCACAACAAAAGCAAATTTAGAAAAGAATTAAATCGCCTTCAATATTTAATTAAATCCTATACGAAAATCGCTTTACATGCTGCAGGTATAAGAGATTCATATTTAAAACAGGAGTATTCAGATAGGTTTTTAATGGTTATATTTACAACTCCTGAAACAATAAAAAATACTAATAAATTCATGGAGAAACAATCTAGCATTGAATTGAATTCAGAGTGTTTTTATCTTCAAACGACTTCGGATTATATGCTCTTATTATCAAGAGATATGAATGGCATAATTTCTGGTATTGCCACAATGGAATCTATTTTAAAACAAACTATAGAGGATTATTTAAAACAACAGAAATTTGATGACTATATAAAAATTCGACCGTTTGAATTATTAGACTGTGAAAGTAAATAAAAATTAGGATATTAAAAAATATAATTTAAAATTGTAAGTTATGTTATCCTACATATTTCCATCTATATTGTCTCTTTAATCTATAAGCCTTCTCAGCATATTCTTCAATCATGCGATGGGTATTAAAATAAGCTGCTAAAGAGATTGCATTTTGCATCATATAGAGCCATTCATCATGATTCATATAAGTTGGAATAACATGGTTTTCTAAAGTTTCATAAAGTGAATTGGAATCGATATCCCAGTCATTCGATACACCAGGGTCATCTGGATTAGAATCATCAGGTCCTATAGCCCATCCTGCTAATTTATTCATTTTATAGCCTTCTAACCACCATCCATCTTGAACTGATAGATTCAATACACCATTAAGAGCTGCTTTCATCCCGCTTGTACCACTTGCTTCACGATATCTATTAGGGGTGTTAAGCCAAATATCCACGCCGGAGACAAGTAAATGAGAAAGATCCATATTATAATTTTCCATCATCACCACTTTTACACCATAATTATTATATAAATATTCTCCCGCTTCATGAATCTTTTTGATATAATCTTTACCCATCTGATCCTTAGGATGGGCTTTGCCTGCAAAAATAAATTGAAGATGATCTTTTGCTATTTTACCTAGTCTATCAATATCATGAAAAAGTAACACTGCTCTTTTATAGGCAGCAAACCGTCTTGCGAACCCAATAGTAGTTAATTCTTCGTCAAGAAGATTCCAAGAATGACCTTTTTGATAATTAATTAGATTGAATTTATTTTCAATGTGGGCATCAAATATATCTAGTGGATCTAGTTCAACTGCATTTTCAAGAACAGAAGGATTAGCTCTCCAATTTGGCCATTTTTTACCGAAAATTTTTCGAAATGGTTTGGAAACCCAGAAAGGCAGGTGAATTCCATTAGTAATGTAGTCAATTTCATATTGAGGGAACATTTTTCGCGAAATATCTCCATGTTTTCTAGCTACACCATTTCTATATCTTGATAAAGCCATACCTAGAAATGTCATGTTAAACTCTCCATTATCATCAGAAAGCTTTCGTATTTCTTTAGGCATTCTGTTTTCAAAAACTTTATCAACTAAATCCTGGTTGAAACGATCATGTCCTGCTGGTACAGGTGTATGAGTTGTAAATACTACTTTTTCTTTAACATTTTCAATACTCCCTAATTCATTGAACAATTCTAAAGTAGCAAATGCCCCATGCCCCTCATTTATGTGGTAGGTTTCAATGTCGTTATATCCTAATGATTTCAGAAGTTTAACTCCACCAATTCCTAAAATCATCTCTTGAACTATTCTATTCCATCGACTTGTACTGTCATATAAAGAACCAGTCATTCTTTTCATCCAATTTTCATTTCCATCTACATCAGTAGTTAAAAGGTAGATTGGAAGGACATGGCCAGATTGACCTATCACACGGTATAGCCAAGCACTAACATGAACGTCTTTATTCTCAATTTTTAAAGTAATTGGTTTTTCTACTTTTTCAAACTCATAATAAAAATTCCAAGCTATTTCCTTTTCTTTTTGCTCACCAAATTCATTGAAAAACTGATAAAAGTATCCAGAACTATAACATAAACAAATTCCGACCATAGGGATTTCTAAATCTGCAGCAGATCTTACTGTATCTCCAGATAATACTCCTAAACCCCCACTATATGTAGGAATATTAGAATCTACCGCGATCTCCATGGAGATATATGCTACACGAGTATTTAATTTTAAATCATCATCGATTTCCATTTTTCGTCACATATTGCTCTATTTTTTACTAAAATTATTAATATTTTAGATTTTTATATAATACTTTTAAAAACCATAGCTTAAAATCTTATCTTAATAAAATTTTATTCCACTAAATAGCTTGCATTGAAAAACAAATTCTAAACGTAAGGTATGAAAATTAAAAAAAATTAATTTAATGATAATTTTAGATTAAAAGCTTTATCTCTCTTCTTGGATTTGCTCTAAAGTTTTACCTTTTGTTTCATAAGGTTTCAGAAACAATATAAATAGAGGAATTATCAACAATAGTCCTGGAATAACCCAGAACATTACCCAATCAGGGAAAGCAGCTAACAATGCTGCAGCTATTAAAGGCCCAAATACATATGAAATTCTTGTACCTAACGATGCTATGCCCATTCCAGTAGTTCTAATTTCTGTTCGGAATACTTCAGTAAAATACACCATAATCCAAGTAAATAAAACTGTCATGGTAAAGTATGCTAGCCATAATGCAGCGGGATGTCCCGTAACTCCTAATAATATAAATCCTAACGATGATCCGATAGTACTAAATATTAGGGTTATTTTTCTTGAAACTCTCTCCATAACTATACCAGAAACAATCGCACCTAATAAAAGCATAAGACCCGCAATCATTATAATCATGTTCCATCGAGGATACCACACTGTTAGTGAAGTTTCAAAATAATATTGTTGTGCCCAAGTATTTCCTATTTTTAATCCGATTGCCCAAATGCCATAAACTACAAACGCCATCATCGCATAAGTCCAATCCTTTTTATTGAAGGATTTTATGGCTTTCTTAAATTTAAGATATTCATGTCCGCGGTCTTCCTTCGCATCAGTCCATCTTTTAGGTTCCTTCATAAAATACCACATAACTAATAAGCCTATCATCACAAAAAAGAAAATACCATAAGCCCATCTCCAACCTAAGGCGCTATTTGCAATGTCATCTCCAATAAGAGCTGCAAGTGGGATAAGACTTATTAAAGTTGCTACACCTCCATAAAGTGCTCTTTTCTTTGCAGGAGATTCTTCGCTTACTGGAATCTCCCATAAATTACTAACTGTGCCAGTTATAAGGATTGTATATAGAATGTAAAAGCTCCATATATTTGGTGTAAAGAAGGGTATTAAAAATGCTGGGACACCCATTAATATTAGTAAAACCAAAGTTCCCTTTTTTCTCCCAAAAGCATCTGTAAACCAAGATAAAATAAAGACTGAAAAGGTCGCGATCCCAAATATTCCTTGCCATAATGCGAAAGTGAAAGCATCAGGGACCAAACCTTCCGCAATTATAGAAGGAACCACTTGACCCTCCATTAGATTCAAGTTGTTGTCAAGAAAACCCACCAAGCCCATGAATATTACAATATACCATTGGTATTTTGTTGATCTTAGTGTCTTTTCCTCTATTTCTTCATCTTTTTTTTTAATAAAAGCGTCTACTTTCGACATGTATTTTAATAGGTTGCAAGTGTTTATAAAGTTATAATTAATTCAATAGACCATTTGAATTATTTGGCATTTGCTTAATATAGCCTAATTATAATAAACAATTAAATATCAAGTCAAAATTGAAGAAATTACTAGCTACTACTAGGTAGGTTAAAATTTTAAAAAATTTGATGCCTTGTAGTGGACACATCTTAAATGGTTGCTGGAAATATTTTTTAGTTAGATATCTGTAGGGAAGATCCTGGAGGAAGGGACTGAGTCTGATCAAACTAATAAATAACTGGAGAGGCCATATCATTTCTTAGGAGTACAATATCTCCTAAATCTACGCTTTTTTCATTTAACCACGATTCAGGCATAGCAATATCCATTTGGGATGTCTCTTGGTTATCAAATTCGAGGAATTCTTTTATCACTACCCCCCTTTTATTATTTCGTTCTTGAAAAAAGGTGTTTAGTAATTTAGTAACCACATTAAAATATTCCTTATCGACGTATTGATATGTTTTTTTTGTGATTGATTGAATGACGTCGTGTAATACCCAGTAATTCTCAATAATTTCTTTAAAATAGGGTAATAAGATGAATTTATCCAAATATTCAATCTCAGAGTGTACATTATTGAAATTTCTGATTTTTATATATTGACCGGCTTTTAGATTGTATTTTCCTATAGTTTTAAAACTAATAGCGACTATATTCGCAAATTTTTCAATACTCGCATTTATTCTTGCTAAATACCAACCATACTTCTGAGATATGATATTTGTCCTCAAACCAACTTAATAATCTAGTTTAGGTTATATATTTTTATGTATTTTTAAAAATGAGGCAATAATAGTAAAGAATTAATTATTAGTTCATAAATTTTTTTTACTATAATTAAAACAAAAAAAAAAAGAAAGGTGATATTGAAACTGTGGATCGAGATTTTTCTTATACAGATCGAGGTCAATCATTTGATTAAGGTCGATCTCATCGTTGGTAAAGAGTAAATTCGATCACAGCAGCTTAAAAGCATATCAAATGTTATTGCACTCAAGGAGTGAAAAGAATTCACTATTTTGGAGTTGGGGACTCCGGAAAAATTACTTTTTGTGTCAGTATTACCATAAATTGTTGTTCGGG
>JBHLLI010000158.1:0-9390 GCA_048885765.1 Candidatus Hermodarchaeota archaeon | reverse complement strand
GAAATGGGAAAAAGAAATGTATGAAGAAGCAACCAGGGCTGAAAGAGACAAATTCTCTCCCTAGTTCAAGCTATCTTATTCTTTTTTTGGTGTCTTCTGTTTAATTCTATCTTTACTTTTTTTAACTTGTTCTTTTGATTTTTCTAATCCATTTTTCACTTTTTGTTTCAGCTTTGAGGTTCCTTCTTTTATTTTTTCTTTCCCTCGACCTAATTTTGCCTTAAACTGTTCTGGATTTTTTTTATAGTAATATAGAGTGATACCTCCTGCTGTAGATATGACCCCTAAAGTTACAACTACACCTACAATTATATTTATAATATTCCCATCAATACCACCATTACCGCTCCCAATTGTAAAGCTAAATTTTATTGAAAAATCATTAACGCCTGAATCCAATTCACTATAAGAACTATAATTATTTCCATCTCCATAATTTAATCCACATGCATAAGTACTTACATTTTGCAAAGTATCATAATTAAAAACAATGTCTCCATCATTATATAGAACTGCTTCAAAAGAACCTGCAAACGAACCATTATCATGATTAATATTTTCCCATGCGACCACCCAGTGTGAAGTAAAATTTTTAATATAAATATTACCAGATGTACCATCTAGGTTGGTCCAGAAAGGTGCAATAATATTTTGTCTGTGTGGATGGCTTGAAGGAATAATTCCGGTTGTTAATACTGATTTAAATGAAAAAGTTAGATAACCTTCAGTAACAATATGAATTTCTTCAAAAATCCCATCATAAAATGTAAAATTGAAAGGTAAAGAAGTTGAAGCTGAATTATCATCTCCTAATATCAATTCAGATCCACTAGATGCATCTATCCAATTATAAGGATAACCTAAAGTAACTTTATACTTAGTTAAACCTGCACTTATATTAATTTGGGATGAATTCTGGTTCAATGGATTTAAAGGTAGCTTTGTTGAAATCCCCATTATTAAAGCCAAAAAAAATAATGTAATTATGAAAACTTTTCTTTTAATTTTTGAATGATTTATCATAATCTTCACATCTGAGAGATCTACTTTAATAATATTATGACAATTCCTTTATTTTAAATTAAGTTTTCACCTCTATTTTATTTAGCATTGAAGGGGTAAATAATAATAAAAATAATGTAAAATTATCGCTTAATAAGTTTTGATTAGCAGTATAATTTGAATTGACAATAATGTCATCTAAAATGCAACTAATTTTTGGGGATTGGCGTTTAGGTAGGATTATCATGTTTATTATGATAACTAGCTCTGTTTCTTATGGACTAGGCGGAGTTCTATCAAAAATTATTCTTGCCGGTTTAGTTGGTGCAACTTTATCAGCAGGAGGCTTTTTTTTTGATTATTTAGGCGACTACAATAAAGATCGTGCCTCAGGAAATTTGAAAAATCCCATTGCAAGGGGTACTCTCACTCCTCGTGGCGGGATTATATTTGTAGTATTATGTTTTACAATAAGTACTATTACTTGTATTATAATAAATCCCTGGGCTCTGATTCCACTTGTGTGTCTAATAGGAGTTATCGGTGGACTTGTTCATGGAGTCCTTGATACTGCCATCTTACGAGCATTTAGTTTAGGAGCACTTCAAGGTTTCTATGTTATAATCGGAGCTCTTTTTGTTTTTAATTTTAATTTAAGTGTAATATTCTTAGCATTATTTCTGTTTTTTGCTATGATGGGAGCAAGAGTATTAGGAGATACAAGAGATCTCCCATATGATGAGAAAACTGATACTAAAACCATACCAAAAAAATATGGAGTAAAATGGGGTGGAATTTTTCTTTTAGTAAATGAGTTTACTGCCTATATAATCGGAATTGTTATTTACTTAATGGGCTTACTGGGTATTGGGTACTTGATCTGCATGATTGGTATTATTACCATTGGATTCCCTTTGACTCTACTTTTTATTTTTCACCCAACACCAAAAATTGCGCGAATTTCAAATGTATTATCTTTAGCAATTTTGGGATCATTATTCGTCGTGTCAATGTTTCTTGGAAGATTATAGTACTATACTTTATTCTTTACTACTCTCTTATCCTTCTTAATTCAATTTTCACGGCGTTAGTTCTATCTGGGCATTCATATTCCCCGATATCTGGATTTTCACTCCAAGGAAAAGAACCCCCAAATTGAAGCGTAATTAGGTAAGGAAAGATATCATGGTAAAAAAAACCACATAATCCTCCTGAGTCTTGCCCATCGAGCTCAAATGTATCTCCTACCTTATGACCTGCATTACATGTTCCCTTTATTTCCTTTATAGTTCCAACAATTCGAAAACCAACTTGAGGCATAATTAAAATCTATGGAAGTTTATTCTTAAATATATAAACAAATAAGTATAATTAGTAATAATTTAGTCATGGTTTTAATTATATATTAATCTTTATAACCTAAGGAAATTCTAATGTTAGAATTAGAGAATTTGGGCAAACCAAGCGAATTTTGGAGCTATTTTTATGAAATTTCAAGAATTCCCCGTAAGTCAAGATTCGAAGATAAAATAAGAGATTTTATCAAGAATGAAGCAGAAAAATATGGTTTCAAAGTTCAGATTGATGACGTAGGGAATATTGCTGTAAAAATACCCGCTGTGAATCAAAAATCAAATTGTGTTTTACAGTGCCATATGGACATGGTATGTGAAAAAAATGAAGGAATTATTCATGATTTTTTGGAAGATCCACTTAAACTAAAAATTATAGAAATTGATAATGAAAAATGGATTACAGCAGAAGGAACAACATTGGGGGCGGATAACGGAACAGGGATTTGCTTTCTATTGGTTTTGATGAAGAAAATTCACGAAGACGAAGTAAAATTCAATACTTTAGGGCTTGATCTATTATTTACTGTCCGTGAAGAGTATGATATGGGGGGCGCCAAGAATATCGATCCTACCCTAGTTGAAGGAAATTATTTAATTAATCTTGATTCCGGAGATAAATCAATTACTATAGGATGCACTGGAGGAATAGGGTTTCACACTAGGATAAAGAAAAAGTCCAGTTTCATTGAGAAAGGCCAATCAACACTACAACCAATAGAATTATCGATTTTTGGACTAATAGGAGGGCATTCGGGAAGATGCAATGAAGGTCAAGCTCATGCTATAAAAATTTTAGGTCAAATTCTGTGGAAATTAAACAAAAAATATGTAATTCATATCAATTCAGTGCATGGAGGTGGTGCGGCAAATGCTATACCTAGAGAAGCTAAATCAATATTCTTTGCAAACCAGGAACAGTTTGAAGACATGAAATCAGATATTTTCAATTTTTTTAGCGAAATAAAAAAGCAGTATGATGGAATTGAAGACACTATGGCAATCGAATTTAAAAAAATTGAAAATTTTACAAGTAGTGAAATTATATCTAATAATGTTCAAGAAAAGTTGCTGGATCTTCTATATATATTTCCTAATGGACCTATTGCTTTTCATCCCAAATATAAAGAATTGATGTTTACTTCAACAAATTTAGGTAAAATAAGAACTAAAGAAGATCACATTAAACTTAGATGGTTACATCGAAGCCTAAGTAAATATTTCAATAACGATATTTATACTCAAGTTCTAAAGTTGTTAGATATTTCAGGTTTAGAAATGGAGAATACCTATCGTGGTAGCTATCCTCCATGGGAACCAAAATTTAATTCAAAACTCTTAAAAATCGCCCAAGAAACTTATCAGGAACTATTTAAGGAAGAAGTAGGAATAAAAATAATCCACGGTGGTTTGGAGGCTACAATTTTAATAGATAAGATTCCAGGAGTTGATGCTATAGCCTTTGGGGCTAATTCCAAAGGACTCCATTCTCCAGATGAACGTTTAGAAATCAAATCTGTTGAAAGAACATGGAAATTCCTCATAAGTTTGCTTAAAAAGTTAGATAAAAATTAGTAAATAACAACTTAACTATAGAGATTTGAATTGATATAAAGTAGAATAAAAAAAAAATTGAAGTTGTAGATAGCTTATTTCAATACTTTGCTGTAAAAAATACTTTACGACCTACTGCTTGGATAAAGGTTCTACATTTCATATTATGTTTTAATACTATTAAATTGCCATGATCTCCTTTACAGAGGTAAAATTCTAATCTCTTGTGGTCTCTATGAAATTGTATCTCCCATTTAATCCACTCATCATTAAAGTGCAAATAAATGGCTTTTTCATATATATGAAGTTCGGCGGTTCCTTGATATTTCAATCCATGAATTTTTATTCTAGCACACCCCTCAAAAACTTTAGGCTCTGGAGATACTATCGGAAGTACTAGGTAGGATGGATGATCAGAATTGTGATGAATTGTATTTTCAGCGATTTGAATTGCGTCTTCTACCTCGGTATATAATTCTCCTCCGCTATTAAGATTTCTATCATACTTAGGAAAATTACTGCTTGAAATATCTATTCGAATAGAATGATCTTCTTTGAATACTTGGCAAATATCACCCATACTAATTGTGAATTCATAAATATCCTCAGGATTTCCTGACATTAATTCAGGATCCGCCATTGAATTTCGATATCTCGCTCTTATAATACCATCTGTGACTAACATGAGTTCTCCCGTGGGATATACATCAATTAATTTAGCTGTAAAATCAGTATCGAGGCAATTAGACGATCCACTAAGATAAACTTTGATTGGTCCCGCAATCTCAAGATCCTTTGTTAAAGGTTGAGTTGTATAACTCAATATATCATCTCTCCCCATAACTACTGGTGTTTGGTCTAAAGAACCTGCAGGCAAACCAAGGTTTCTTCCTCCCCATGTTAATACAGGATTCATTGGATCGTATAAGTAGCTGAATGATTCTTCAAATTCAGAGGAAGGGTTAGTATCAAGTAATCCATCATCATGCACGTAAAAAGCCGTGTAATCAATATCTCCTATGGGCCATTGATCAGCATATCGCCATTCATCATCCCCAAGACCATAATACCACACAGACGGTTCATCTATTATTCCAGTATCCTCATCTTTCAGCCAATAATCAAACCAATCATAATAAGGTTCATAAGGCATTTCTCCTAAACCTCCATGTGTGCCAGGTAAAATAAATAATTTTTGGTTTCCCAAGTGCTGTAAATCAACAAATGCATCAATTGTGCTTCTAGAAAAAAAATCAAACCAACCCGCTACATGAAGGATAGGAATATCTATTGTATCATGGACATTCAGCTTATCTCTAAAGACATCTTGGGTGGGATGTCCCAATATCTCATCTCCAAATGGTTGCATGATATGATAACTAGGATCCCCGCCAATTAATGGGAGATTCATCCATATATCTGAATCTATAGCCCGGTAACCTGGAATTAAGGAAGTATGTGTATATAAATCATACAAATTTATACCAACATTTGTAAGATGGGTAACCCAATCAGATGGGGGTGCAACTGAGAGCATATGGGACATCGAAAGGCCTTCTACAGTTTGTCCATATGTCCATATCATAGAATCAGCACGAAAAGCTCCACCCTCAAACGTTACATCATTATATAAATCGGCACTCGCTACGTATGAAATAGCCGCTTTTAGATTAGGATGATTTTCACCTGCAGCTAAATAAGTGGTAATACCATTTGCTGAACCTCCAAACATGCCAATTTTACCATTACACCATGATTGTGAAGCAATCCAATCAATAGTATCATATCCATCTGGACCATCATCATAAAATAGGCGATCAATACCCTCAGAATAATATCTGCCTCTCGTGTCTTGTTCTACCCTCGCATATCCGTTAAATATCTCATGTGGCCATGTTGTTGGATCCTCAGGATCAGGACCAACACCAGGATCACCAATACCATATGGAGTTCTAGAAAGAATTACTGGATAAGATCCAGATCCGGGAAGATACACTCTTGTGTACATATGCTTACCGTCTCGCATCATAACCATCTCTTCAATAAAGATAGGTTCATTTGAATTAGCTAGTACTATTGGAATTGTAAAGAATGTAAGACTTGTAATGAATACTAAAAGCAGAAGTGATGTACATTTTATTTTTTTTGTCATTTTTTTTTCTCATCTCTTTTTTAGTATATTTGTAGAGCGCGTTCTATTAACGCACATTGAAAATGATTAATACAAATTTTAATTGCAAAAAAATCAAAAAAACTCTTAATTTATGTTTTAATTTAGGTTGTTATTTAGATTGGATTAGTTTTATATTACGCTAGGTTAGTATATAAAAGTTATTCAATTTAAGAAAAAAAATTTTCATTTCATATATGCTTACACTGTATAATACCTTTAAACTATCTTAATTCAAAACTCTATGTCCAAAATTATTATAACATTCAGATTTTTCTTATTAACACTCCTCAAAAACTAGATCAAAACAGAAAAATCTTATTTTTATTCTGTTTTATTGATTATTATGGAATTCAATAATTATAATGAATCAAATAAAGAAAAAGTTCCCATAGGAATGGTTCTTATCCCCGGTGGAGATTTTGTTATGGGAAAAGATACTAATCAAGGAGCTGATTATAGTCCAGCACATGAGGTTCATTTAAATCCATTTTATCTTGATGTGCATGAAGTAACGAATGCTGAATATTATAAATTCTGTCAAGAAACTAATTATGAATTGCCAGAATATTGGGGAACAGAAATTTTTCGTTCTGGATTGAATTTTCCAAATTATCCTGTCGTGGGAGTTAATTGGTCTTTTGCCAAAGAATATGCAGATTGGGCGGGAAAAAGATTACCCACTGAAGCCGAATGGGAGTATGCTGCCAGAGGAGGACTTATTGGCAAAGATTTTCCAACAGGAAATGATTGGAATATATCATTAAGAAGGAATACACCGGGCAAAGCATGGCAAAATTTAATAGTTGAAGTTAAAAACTATGAACCGAATGCATATGGATTGTATGATATGTCGGATAATGTGTGGGAATGGGTTGCTGATATATATAATGAAAAATATTATAGTGAAAGCCCTAAAAACAACCCAAAAGGTCCGGAAATGGGGGTTCTAAGAGTAATTCGTGGTGGAAGTTGGCATTCTGGAGTAACATGCAAAAAAGTCTATTTTAGAAAAGCACTCCCCTCGAATTGGGTTGATTTTGCAGTTGGATTTCGTTGCGCTAAGGATATTTAAATTATAAATTGGAGAGGATACTTTTATGGAAATTATGAAGAGGGAAATTAAGGATATCAAAAAGCGAGAATTTCCAAAAGAAATAAGTTTAAAACCAATAGGTATAATTCATACACCATTTAAGTCTCTTAAGGGCATTCCGATTCAGTCATCATTGTCGGAATCAAATGGAACTATCGAAATATTTCCCGAGTATCAAGCAGGTTTAAAAGATTTAAATGGGTTTTCTCATATCTTTTGTCTCTATTTCTTTGATATGGTAAAACTTCCTGTTCCACTTATTTCAAAACCCTTTTTAGATGATGAATCTAAAGGTGTTTTTGCCATTCGAACACCATTTCGACCTAATCCTCTTGGTTTATCAATATTAGAAGTTCAAGGGATAAAAGAAAATATAATTAATGTAAAAAATGTTGATATTTTAGATAATACTCCTCTTCTTGACATAAAACCTTTTGTTTCACCATTCGATAATATTAAATCAACTAAAATTGGTTGGTTAAAAGGAAAAATCAGAAAGAAGACTAGTTAAATTTTACCATAAAATATAAATTTTCTTTTATAGTTGAGGATATAAGAATAATTTTAAGAATAAAGACTTCAATCCAAAGATTTATATATAACTGTGTCCAATATTATTATAGGCGTCGATGTTTTACTTGGACGACCAATATTTTTCTGGACATTTTAAAGTGAATTAAGGAATGGTGAAATCCTTATAAGAAAAAAATTTGAAATAAAACAGATTAAACAATTAAATTTAGAGGTGATCAGATAATGGAAAAAATTATTTTGCAGGTTAAACCAGCTAAAAAGCGAGATTTAGGCCGAAATATAATTAGAATTGATGAAAAAACAATGGAGAAACTAAATATTCAAGTTGGTGAGGTGATCGAAATTATTGGTAAAAAACAGAGTGCAGGGATAGCATGGGCAGGTTATGCTCGAGATAAGGGATTAGGAATAATTCGTATTGAACCAAGGTTGCAGAAAAACACAGGTACAATTGTTAATGATACTATTGAAATTCGTAAAGTTAACGTTGAAGTTGCTCAGAATGTTAGTTTAGCACCAGTCCTTGATGAAATAAGAAATAATCCTCGATTTGAGAGTTTTGTAAAAAAAAAACTGAATAATTATCCAATAACTATCGATGATTATTTAAACATTTCAATTGGTACTAGACGAGAAATTCCTTTAAAGGTTATAAGTATGATACCACAAGGAGTTTGTATTATCAAACCTGAGACAATTCTAACTATAGGTGAAAAAGTTACTGAATTTAATTTCCTGTCTAATAATCAGTTAAAACACCTGGTAAACTTTCTTAAAAAGTGTGATTATAGTAAAAAGGAATTATTAATGGACATAGAACAAGAATTGCCTGAAGAAAATGACTGGGTTAGAAACTCAGAAATAAAATTAATACACATAATTGAGTATCTACTGCAAGAAAATGATTTGCATTGGTTAATTTCGAAAATCGCTTCTGATCTCTATAATAAATATGAAAAAACAATCAGTCAAGGTCAAGCTGAAGCTCTTTTAAAACGTGTACTAGATATTAAACTTTCAAGTACAGGAAGAACACAGTTGTATGAACTACGTAAAAAAATCCGAAGATATGAAAACTTTTTGGCTCATTTTAGTGATTTGGCAAAAATATATGATTTTACATTTAAGATAGTAATTTTAGGTCTAAGATCTGAACAAGCCAGTGGATTACTTTTAATGTCTCCTTTCCCAGGAGGAGAAGATCAAAGAAATACTCTTGGTGTAGGTTTTTATCCAAAAACATTACAAATTTCTGATAAGAAAGTGAACCTCCGACTATGGGATATTTCAACTGATATTCAATGGAGATCTAATATACAATCATACTGTAAAGCTGCTAATGGAGCAATTCTTGTTTATGATAAAAGTGATAGGGAATCTTTTGAGTTAGTCAATGAGTTATATTATGAGTTGCAAGAAGCAACTAATCTCAAATTTTATTCGACAGAATTAGGAGGCGATAGTGTTGACATGCCAGTATTTCTTATGGGTTTGGGTGATGGTAAAAAGGTCAAAGCTGAGGAAGGTCAATCTCTTGCAAATGAATTGGGTACTCACGGCTATATTGAACTTTTAGAAACAGACACAGAAAACTTTGAAAATACGCTTGCCTCACTATCTCTTGGAATTATAACTAATTATCAGAATACGTTTAAGAGATTACCTAAATCGAAATTTAAGTT
>JBHLLI010000157.1:0-9395 GCA_048885765.1 Candidatus Hermodarchaeota archaeon | reverse complement strand
CCAAATATGAATCTTTCATTTATAATTTAAATTGAATTCAGTTATATAGAAATTAAATCATATTAACTGTTGATAAATATCTATACAAGTCTTTTGAATTACTTTATAATCAATAAAATCATGAATTTTACCAATCAGAGTTAAAGCAAAATTGTTAAAATTAACACAAATTGTCGTTAACTTCTCTCCGCCGATACTGGCATTAAAAAGTATTCTATTATAGATCTCTTCACTTGCTTTTTTAGAAGACGTTAAAAAACTTATAGTTTCTGGAATATATTCTGAACAATCAAAAGAATCATCTAAAATCTTAGAATAAATTATTTTGCCAACTAGATCAACTAAATATATTTGTTTTATATTAGGATTCCAGATTATTTTATCAAACTGTTCAATCAATTTTCGGGGTTTTTTAATATACTTATCTTTTTCCTTAAAAAACTCCAATTGGAGATATTCTTCTTCAAAATTTTCCTGCAATTGATATTGCTTAACTATAAGAATTTTTTTTCTAGGTTCCACTATCAAATTTTCATTTCTAACTGTATTAAGCAATATCCAGTACAACTTTTCGTTAAGGCTATTTTGATAAAGTAATTTCGCAGAATTCATTATAAGCGGAACAAGAAAACTAATTTTTTCTTTATTTACATATTGCTTAGCATGGATATAGTAGACATTACCTCCTTTTGGCTCAAGAAACATAATCCCTTTTAACGTTGTAATTTCATCAATAGTTTTTATGGCATCATTTAAAACATCTAAGCCATGCGAATTAATTATATCTTCCACGTGTTCATTAAAAGATTGGAATTGTGATATCAGACCATTAAATTCTTTGTTTAAATCATCGAAATAAAGCTCTGTAAATTTATCCATAATATCATGAATAATAGCATGAAGTAATTCAATTAATTCCTCATTTTTAGTCGTTATAACAAATGTTAGTTTTTGATGTAGTTCTTCATATTTTTCAAAAATTATTTGAGTTTCTTTCATTTGTAGTGATTTTATATCTTCACCTCTTTCTACAGTGGCAAAACTATTCATTGCAGTTAAAAATCCACTAAGCAAATCATCGTTTCCCTCATCCTTATGTCCTTCAGGGTGCCAATTAAATAGAAGTGCGCCAGCTTCATTAATTATCAATAAGTCTTCAATCATTTTATCTCAATACCAAAGAATTATTCATAAGTTAAATAAAAAATATATTAATTGACAAAATATTCCTTAAATAAAAAGCAATATATCTCTATTGAATTCAATTATCTTTATAAAATCTTATTTTTTTAAATGTAAATGTTTAATTAAAAGATAAAATTTGGTATTTTGAGGTGATTCCTATGAAAGAAAGAATAAAAGGAAGAAAGAATTATCCGACTGATGAAGTTGAACCAAAAAACTTTCTAAGTGATGAGACTGTTAAGGAACTTATTAGCAAAACAGAAAATTATGAGTTTAGTTCTGATGATTATTATAAACTCTATAATTGTGTTCATTGTGGGGAATGTGAAACAGAATTTGAACGAATTTCATTGAAACAAAAATATATCAATGATGGAAATCAATTTGAAGGAATTAATGAGATGCGTGAATATTTTGAGAAATTTAGAGCCCCATATCCTACTAATACCATGCGTATTAAGCGATTAAAAGAAATTCCAAGGGAATCTGACACTCTTTTTTTTATGGGGTGTCTCTCAACAATAAGAATTCCTCAATATACGAATCATGCTATTCAATATCTATTACAACAAGGAATTAATTTTACTATTTTGGAGAAAGAAATTTGTTGTGGATGGCATCTTAAAATTAGTGGATTAAATGAGGAATATAAAGTTTGTGTAGAAGAAAATAGAGAGATTTTTAATAATAAAAAATTCAAAGAGATTATTTGCTTATGTCCTGCTTGTTATTATCTTTTTACTAATGAAATGGATGGTTTGAATGCTGAAGTGAAGTATATTGCTGACTATATTAAACCTTCTAATATCAAGAGAAAAGGAAGAGTAGGAGTACAACATTTATGTCAATTAATGAATAGGGGGAAAGAGGGGGTGGATAAAAAAATTAATAATACCCTTAATTCAATGGGATATGATGTTTTAGATGTCCCACATTGGTGTTGTGGAGGTGGATCTGGATGGATGGGGCGGACTGACGTAATTGAAAAGATCGCTCGTAAAAGAATGTCTGATTTTGATCGAGAAGATCTTGATTATATAACCACATATTGCCCTTCTTGTTGGTGGATTCTACGTCGATTTAGTAAACAATGTAAAATTCATCCAAAAGCCGTAGATTTATTTAAATTATTAATTGAATAAGGTCTAAGAAAAATTATTAAATGTTTAAAGTAATAAAAGTCTCAGAATGCCTCCGGAATTTCTAACACAAAATTACTTCCTTGACTATAATCAGTTTTTATTCGACTTTCAACCCAAATTTTACCATTATAGCTTTCAATAATCTTTTTTACGAGAGAAAGCCCAATTCCCATTCCTCTTACATGGTTATCTTTCTTATATCCTTTATTAAATATTAATTCTTTTTTATCATCAGTTATCCCTATGCCATTGTCCATAAATTCCAAATGGATATATTTTTTTGCTCCATTTTTAGCTTTAGATATGTTTATTTGAATTTTAATTGGTTGATTTTGATTATATTTTATCGCGTTATGTAAAATATTTTCAAATACATCTAAGAGAAATTCATTAGCAATTACTGATACTTCAGGTATATTTTTCTCAACTTGGATATCTAAATCCTTTTCTTGAGCACTTTTATGGGCAAATTGTATTGCTTCATTTAGAACCTCATAAACATGTACATTTCTCAATGATATCTCTGATTCTTCTAGTTTAGAAAGTTTTTGCACATTATTGATTAATTTAACCCCTCTATCAATTTGATTATCAATAATCTGAAAAAATTCGTCCAAATTATCTAAATTTCCTGATTTTGCTTTTAGTAATGATATCAATTCTGCTGAAGATCTGATATTATGGAAAATATTGTTTATATCATGTGTAAAAATATCTTTAAACAGTTCCGCTCTTTCATAAGCTTCCCTATATAGTTTTTCAGATTTTCTTAATTCTTGTTCTGCATGTTGGTGTTCAGTTATATCTTTAAAACTCCATACACGTCCAACCTTATCTCCATCTTGAATTAATGGGCAAGAATATTGTTCAAAGATACGCCCATCATTAAAAAATATCATATCATAAGCGTCTTTGGATGTTTTTTCAAGGTTTGTTAATTTTAATAAGAAGACATCTGGATTTCTGAGTTCTTTTAACATATAGTTTAATACTTCGTTGAAATCTTTTTGATCAACGATTTCTTCAGGTATACGCCACATATAAATAAATCTCTCATTCAGATGAGTTAAAAGACCATCATTATCAATAGCTATAATACCATCAGCGGTAGCTTCAAATGTAGCACGTAAAAGCTCTTGATTTTCTTTCAGAGCTTTTTCGGCATTTAAACGTTCGATAGTATCACCTAAAGTTTGACCAAATATTCTCAAAATTACAAAATCTTTACCTTTCCATTGTTCTTTTTCCCTAACGTTACTAAAACAAACAAATCCGTTGATTGTTCCACTAACGTAAATCGGAAAGGCTAAAAAGGATTGGATATTCTGAATTTCTAAAAATTTCTTAACTGATTGAGCTCTGTCTGATAGACCAGAAACATCTCGTATATTAACAAAACTGATTTTTTCAACTTGGGCAATCCACCAAGATATAATCCCAATATCTACTTTTTGAAGTTTTTGCTGTTGAGGATTAATTCCCTCTGCACACCATTCATGAGTATTTATAAAAAACTTGTTTTTTTCATCAAAGAGAAATAAACTAACACGATCAGCTTTCGAAAGAGTTCCCATATCCTCAAAGGATGAATTTATCGCTTCATCAAGATTTACTCTACCAACAAATCGGGAAGAAATACTTGAAATTACCTTTTCAAAATTCAACCTACTTTCTAATGACATAGGAATATACCTTAATCTAAAGAACAGACGAAAAGTTCTTCATGGTTTTAAGTTCTAAAAGCTTATGGTAAATCTGCAAATATGATAAATTGAATATTTTTAAATTTATTGAAAGGCAAAACTCACGTTTAAATTGTAATTTTGCTGAATTTATTTATAGGTTTATGATTTATTTAAAGAAATTTAATTATTTTAGAACTTTTTTTATAGTTGATTAAATTGGACCCAAATGTTAGCAATATTGAAAAGGAAAGTAAAAAGAATTCTAAAAAATTTAGTTTGAGAGAATTTGGGGGCGCATTTGGAGATTGGGGAACTTTAATTCCTTTTATAATTGGTTACATCTCTATTGTAAAGCTTAATCCAGCTGGAATCTTCTTAACTCTTGGTATTACTAATATTATTTTAGGTATAAAATTCAACCTTCCACTTCCTGTTCAACCACAAAAAACAATTGGTACGGTTGCGATATCAACACGTTGGACTCCTAATATGGTAATTTCTACTGGATTTGGTACTGGAATTATATGGGTTATTCTGGGATTTTCAAAAAAACTAAATAAAATCGTAGGAAAAGTACCAATTATAGCAGTAAGGGGGATACAACTTGGTTTAGCTTTAATTTTAGGGTGGACAGGGATTGTGTTATTTAGTGAAAATCCATGGTTTGGTATTATTTCTATTTTAGTTATTTTGATTTTAATTAAAAATAAACCCATTCCCTCTGCCATTGTTCTTACACTTGGCGGTATTTTCGTCATACTTTTTACAGGTTCTATTAATATCGCTAATTTACAATTCGGATTGCCAGAGTTAGAATTTCAGTTTCCAACTTGGCAGAATTTTCTACTGGGAATGTTATATGCAGGAATTGCCCAATTATTTTTAACTTTAACTAATGTAATGATTGCTACTGTTGTATTAATTAAAGAACTTTTTCCAGAGAAGGAAGGGATTGATGCTAATATCTTAGCTTTTAATATGGGTGCTATGAATTTAATTAATCCCTTTTTTGTAGGCATGCCCTTATGTCATGGTTCTGGAGGTTTAATGTCTCAGTATGCTTTTGGTGCTAGAACAGGTGGCTCTATGATATTGGAGGGAATAATGGAACTCATACTAGGTTTATTTTTCTCTAAAGCATTACTTGAAATTTTTGAAAATTTTCCAATGGCTATTTTAGGGGCGATGCTCATTTATACTGCCTTTTTATTAGGTAAAATAGCATTAAAAGATTTTAATCTCAAATCTTTTAGTATAATATTGATCTCAGCAATAATTTGCTACTTAGTTAACATCGCTATTGGTTTTTTAGTTGGTTTAATTTTGTATCTTATTTTTAAGAAGTATCTTGAGGAAATAAAAGTTTGAGATTGAAATTTATCTTTTGAATTATTAATGTAATTCTTTTCAATTTTATTCAAAAATAATTCAGTAATGTTTTTTTTTATAATTTAAACGAAAAATTCTTTTAAGTATGGAAGCAGATATTCATAATAGAATGAATTAATGGGTGATTTTATGTTATTTTCTGAAAATGAAATGGATAATATTAAGAGAGAAATGGGAAAATTGAAAGATAGAGTGGTACTGAAACTTTTTACTGATTATATAACTAAAAAGGATGGTACAAAAGTTAGAAAATGCATGGCTTGTGAGGGAACATTTGAATTGCTAAAGACACTTGAAAAATTATCAAACGGAAGACTGGAAATTGAAGAACTCTCAATTGAAGAGAATCAAGAAGAAGCAGATAAATTCAATATCACTAAGATTCCAGCAATATTATTTGTTGATGAAAATGATAAAGAAATTATTCGGTACTTGGCACATCCAACAGGATCTGAATTTATACCCTTCCTTAATAGTATTCAATATTTTTCAGGAGTGAGACCATATTATGCGGATCAAATCCTTACTCATCTTAAAAAGATAGAAAAGGGTAAGATGAAAATTTTTATTACTCCAACCTGTCCCTATTGTCCTGCTACCGTTCCAGTTCTAACTTTATTCGCTTTAGTCTCGAAAGGAAAAATTTCTGCAGAAGTAATCGATGTTAATCTAAATCCAGATCTCGGTATGAAATATAATGTTCAAGGGGTTCCAATGACGGTTATAAATGAAAAGGAAATAATTCACGGGATGTTTACACCACAAGATTTATTAGATAAATTGGTAGGTTCTAAAGGTAGAGATTTTGGAGGAATGTATGCATAAAAAAATTAGGTGATATTAAAAAATGTCTCAAGATGATAAATATAGAGAAATTATCAAAAAAGAAATGGCAAAATTAACCAGGCCAGTCAAACTCAAGGTTTTTACTTGCAAAGAGAAGCAACCTTCAGGAAGTCAAATAAGAGAATGTATGGATTGTAATCAATTTATGGCATTATTGAAGGTTTATGAAGAAAATTCAAACAGCATGTTAAGAATTGAGGAATTATGTCTTGATGACGATCCCGAGTTTGCTAGGAGATATGATATTACTCGAGTACCCACAATCTTATTTATTGATGAGAATGGAAGAGAAATTATTCGATATTTAGCAGCTCCTCAAGGTGGTGAAATTCAACCTTTTATTCAAGCATTATTTGCTTTTGCAGGAGCACCAAATTATTATGAAGCAACGATCAAACAAAATTTAAACAGGATTCAACCCTCTACAATAAAAGTAATGATAACCGAAACTTGTCCATATTGCCCTCAAGTAGCTAGTACCTGTAATTTGTTTGCCATAGCTTCAGACGGAAAAATAAGAACTATTATTGTAGATATTATGGCTAATCCAGATATTGGTCAATATTATGATGCTGCGGGTGTTCCATACACAATCATAAACGATCAGAAGACCCTAGTTGGGATGGTTGGGGCAAATGAAATTTTAAGGGCCCTAATTGGAGGTAATATACGTGTCACTTATTAGTTTTTTGTATGTTTATAAGAGGGGTTGAGATTGCCAGCTTCATATATTTTTAAAAAAATAATTAGAGATGAGATGAGGAAACTTGATAAACCGGTTAAACTCCATGTTTTTATAGATAAATCTCAAAATTATGAATATTCAATGTCACTATTACGAACCTATGAAGAGCATTCAAATGGATTCTTAACTATTGTAGAGTTACCAATAAAAAAACATCCAAACTTAGTAAAAAAATATAATATTGAAAGAGTGCCGACATTAATGTTTATTGATAATAATGAGAATGATCTCATCCGATATTTAGCAATTCCACAAGGAAGTGAAATAAAACCTTTTGTTCAGTCATTACAAATTTTCTCAGGAGCTACGAATTATTATGAACAAGCTATCCACAAAAATCTTAATAATATTGCTCCATCAACAATCAAAGTAATGATCACTAATTCCTGTGCTTATTGCCCTCAAATGGTGAGTATCGTTTCTCAATTTGCTCTAGCATCGGGAGGAAAAATTAGAGCTGTGATTATTGATTTAATAGAAAACCCCGATATCGGAGAATTATATGATACTTCAAGTGTTCCATTTACAATAATTAATGATAAAGAGCCATTAATTGGTTGCTATGGACCAGATGAATTTTTGGAAGAACTTATTGGAAAGAATATGGTTAAAACATAGTATTAATTAAGAATTTAGAATAAAGAAATAATAGGGAGAGAAATAAATGTTTAATATTGATATGGAAAGTCTCGATTTAGAAAAAGTCTATGATTTGATTGTATTAGGTGGTGGGCCCGCAGCAATTGGATGTGCAATATATGCTGCTCGTTTTGCTATGGACGTATTAATAGTAGGAAAAACTTTTGGTGGATTAATTGTGACTACTCATATTGTTGAAAACTATCCTGCGATTACATCCATAAGTGGTAAAGGTTTAATGGATATGTTTAGAGATCATATGGACTCTCTTAAAATCCCATATATAACAGATGAGATACGCTCAATTGAAAAAGTGGGAGATCATTTTGAGCTACATTCATTTTTTCAAAAATTTAAAGCTTATTCAATTTGCTTGTCTATTGGTTCAGAAAGAAAGAAATTGGGGATACCAGGTGAAGAGGAATTTGCTGGAAGAGGAGTTTCATATTGTGCTACATGTGATGGCCCTTTTTACAAAGATAAAACTGTAGCTGTGATTGGAGGAAGTGATTCTGCTGCCAAGGAGGCATTGTTTTTAGCACAAAGTGCTAAAAAGGTATATATTATTTATAGGGGGGAGGAAATTAGAGCTGAACCCATTAATAAGAAACGAGTATTAGACAACAATAAAATAGAGTTAATTTATAAGACGAATATTGTAGAAATCAAAGGAGATGGCATAGTACAATCAGTTGTTTTTGATAATGGAAAAGTATTGGAGATCGATGGAGTTTTTATTGAAATTGGATCCAATCCTAACTCTGAGTTAGCAAAAAGAATTGGAGTTGAAACAAATGAAAAAGGTGAAGTTATAATAAATCGTAAATCAGAAACTAATATTCCTGGTATTTTTGCTGCGGGAGATGTAGCTGACGCTCCTTTTAAGCAAGCTATTACTGGAGTCTCTGAAGGTGTAATTGCAGCTTACTCTGCATTTGATTATGTGAAAGAAATGAATATTGAATATTAATGTAAGTAATCCTAAAAAAAATGAAAAAATAAAAATTTAATTTATTCAATTTCTATATCAATACTGTGAAACTCGGGCTCTTTAAATGGTACCGTTATTTTTAACAATCCATTTTTGTAATTTGCTTTTGCCTCTTCAGGTTTTATAGGACAACATACACCATATGAACCAATATAAATTGTATCTTCTGTTTCACCTTTAATGAAAAAACTATCATCATGCATTTTTAGATTAATTGAATCTTTCTCAACACCAGGCAATTGAATCTCAATCTTGTATACATTTTCTTCATCATCAGCCCAAGAACACACTTCGGGGGAAGTTAAATACTTTTGCTCTTCTTTTACTTCTGACATATATTTCACCTTACATATAAGATTAATTTATTATTTCTACGTATTTGAAATCTAAATAGTAGATTTAAAAGTTCTTCCTATAGAATATTAAGGAACTTTAGAGTTTCCCTTTGAGATTTAAATTATAATAGATTTAATTTTTAAAAAATAATTCTACCTTACTAAATAAGAGGAATATCAATGTTTTTCTATTAGAGGTGTTCCTGGTTTAATTGCTTCAAAAATTTTTTGCCAATACTCTTCTATTTCCCATTCTAGGTTAATTTTTATTTTTTCAGAAATCTCTTTTAGAATTTCCTTAACTTTGAGTGAATCAAGATAGGTTAAATTAGGAGTAATTATTGCTAACATATACTGTTTTTCTCCAAAACGTTCATTTTCATCAGCGTAAGAATCAAAAAATAAATATCCCTTATTTTGGATATTTTCAATATTTAA
>JBHLLI010000156.1:0-9512 GCA_048885765.1 Candidatus Hermodarchaeota archaeon | reverse complement strand
ATGCGCCCGCCGGGAATTGAACCCGGGTCCCAGAATTGGAAGTCCTGGATGATAGCCACTACACAACGAGCGCATATTGTTCATTTGAATAAAACTAGTATTAAATAAAGTGTTTAATTTCTTTTAACTTTTCTGCTTTTAGGAATTTTAGGTTATGCTATGATAAAGTTCATAGAAATTAATAATCTTACTAACAACAACCCAAGCATCCAATGAATATTTTGAAATAGAAATAACATTTTTTGATAAATTTAATATTTCTTCTGAATAATTTCTTTTCTGAAAACCTCCAATTATGCATATTTTATTCTTAGAGGAATTTTCTTCAAATAATTGTTTATAATCATTAATTAATTTACCTTTACTTGAAAATATTGTAATATCAGGTTTTTTGAACTTATGTATTAAAGTATATAAATCTCCTTTAAATTGAGAAATTAATTGGTTTCCGTTAACATTTATATCATTATCAATTAGAAGTTTAGCCATTAATCCTTTAAATCTATTATAGTTTCGTGCTATTCTAATTTCTGGGTTAAATTCAAAAATTCTGTCATTTGTAGTATGTAAGAATATCTTCAAATTACCAGTTTTATTTACTGGTGATCCCAAAGCGTTTAGCAAACATAAATGAGCAATATCTGGACGCCCTCTTTTTTCTAAGTTTGGTAATGTTTTCATTGCGGAGTAATGCAAAGCATTATCTAAGAGCTGTGAAGAATATATCTTTGATGACAAGTTTTTTTTTACAGAGGGATGATTTCTCATATATTTTGGAATTAGTTCTAATCCACATTCGACCAACAAAAGAATTAGTGGCATCTTCAGACCCCTTAAAAGTGTTAAAATCTTGTTATTTTTTCAATTTAATAAAATATCTTGTAGTTTTATTACACTCATAGCAAGTTAATGAAACATGAGATCCTTTACCTTTCTGTGAATGCATTCTAACTCTATAATTTTGTCCAGGATATAAAAATTTTTTACATTTATTGCATATTCGTTTCTTCCATTCATTAGGTATTTTTATTTTAGCTCTTTGAGCATATCGCATTGCTAAATAAGCATATCGATTTCCTAACTTCTTATTTTCAGGGAAAACTTCATGGGCTTTTTGAAATAGATAAAGCATTCTAGAATTTGCAATTTCTTTAACAATAAATTTGATATTTTTATTATATTTAGGCATCTAATTTTTTTTTAATATGATTTTAATTAGTCGTTTTAGTATCATATAGGGAAAGTATAAAGATTTTTCCTCTAATATCTATTAAATTAGAGTTAGTTAAGTTGGAAATTTTCTGAGCTAATTCCTTTATATTTGTCTTAGATGCTACAGACTTTAATGCTTTAACTTTTATTATTTTATATCTCTTTAATAACTTGGCTACATGGTTGACAAATTCATCTGAAACTCCATGTTTGCCTAAAATGCAATGTGGTTGAGAAAGTAAGGCTTGTTTAAATTCTTTTTGATAATTCATGGTCCCAGAACACAGAAAATACGAAAAATTTTTAATTTATTCTGACTTTTAAAACGTATTATATTTATTAAAGAAGGATAGAATTAAAGATTAATATGTCGATTTTTCTAGTAAACACGCAAATGCTTATTGAGGTTATAGCAGAAAAATTAAGGGAGTACCCTGAAATAACACCTCCCGAAGGTTCAGAATTTTGGAAAACAGCTTTTTTTAAAGAGTTGGCACCACAAGATTCTGAAAATTTTTGGTTTATAAGATGTGCTTCGCTTCTTAGAAAAGTAAAGAAGTATGGTCCAATTGGAGTAAATAAACTTAGGAAATTTTACGGGGGAAGAAATCGAAAAGGCCCAGGTCTCAATCATTCTGCTAGGGGAAGTGGTAAAATAATAAGAGTAGCCTTACAACAATTAGAAAATGCTAAATTACTTGAAAAAATGGAGAAGGAAGGTAGAGTAGTTTCTCCAGAAGGACTAAGTTTATTAGAAAGAACGGCACATGGAATTTCAAGACAAAAAACATAAAATTGTATTTTATAGGGATATACTGTGAGTAATGACGAAGATTTAGACGAAATAAGGAGGAGAAAGTTAGAAGAATTAAAGCAACAAGCAGTACAACAACAAATGGCGGAAGTTCAGGAAAGAGAATTTGAGGTAAAAAAATATCAGTTAATGCGAAAAATTTTATCACCAGAGGGGAGACAACGACTTGAAAATATTCGAATGGTTAAACCTGAATTTGCTGAACAAATAGAAATACAATTGATACAATTATTTCAAGCAGGAAAATTAAGAGGTGCAACACCACTACCAGATAAAGCATTTAAAAATCTTTTAGAACAGATTAGTTCCCTTGAAAGGAAAAAAGGATTCAATATTAGAAAATAATTAAAAAATTAACAAGAAAAATGGCACGTAATAAAAATTTAGGATCAAAATTGCGAAGAGCAAAAAGAATGAAACAGAGTCAATCAATTCCAAATTGGGTTATCCTTAGAACAAATCGTAGAATAAGAGATAGTCCATATTCGAGAAGATCATGGAGGAATACAAGATTAAAACGTGATTAAAATTATTAATTATAAAATTGAAATAATATGGCGAAAAAAGAAAAAGAAATAGAATTAGAGGATTTAGAAGAAGAATTAATAGACTCTGAAGAAACTGAGGATGAAATTGAAGAGATTGAAGAATTTAGTTTAGATGAGATCTCTGAAGAAGAAGAAATTAGTGAAATATTCGAAGAGGAAATAGAAGAACGAGAAGAATATGAAGCAGAAGAGGCACCTAAAGAAGAAATAATTGATGAGAGAATTTATATTATCCCTCTCGCAAAAGCACGTAGAGGTCCTAGAAATAAAAGAACAAAAAAAGCAATTAGGTACTTAAAGGAATATATGACGCGTCATTTTAAACCAGAGTCATTGGTTATTACTCAAGAAGTAAATGAAAGGATATGGGAACGATCAATCCAAAAACCACCAAGAAAAATAAAGGTGAGAGCAACCAAGAATACTGATGGCCTAGTAGTTGTTTATTTAGCATAAATTTGTCTGGGCTTTTAATGAGTTATAAATGTGATATTCTTTTTTTTAGAAATATAAAATTAAAGGAAAACAATTGCCAATTCTCAGAACTCAAATCTTTGGAAGAAGTTTAATAGGTGTATATTTAACAGCGAACAATTCTTATATTCTTTATCCATCAACGTTAATAAAACCCTTACTTAAGAAATTTAAGACTATTTTTGCACAACCTTTTTATCCTCTTACAATTAATAATTCTAATTTATTAGGTGTCTATATTGCTTCGAATAAATATGGAATAATTGTTCCACACATTATAAGAGATGATGAGCTTAATAATTTTAAATCATTTTTGAATGATTCATATAATGTTGGAGTTCTAAATTCTATTGATAATGCCTTCGGAAATTTAATTTTATGTAATGATAAGGGAGCAATTATCAGTTCTTTTTTGAAAGATTATAAAACAGATATTGAAGACATTTTAAATGTTGAGACTGTAGTTTATGAATTTGCCGATTACTACCTTCCTGGTTCGATATCCTTAGCTAATAATTATGGTTGTTTAATTCATCCCTTGTCAACTGACCAAGAAATCGAATATATATCTTCCGTTTTAAAAGTTAAAGAAGTTGATGTTTCAACGGTTAATCGTGGAGTACCTTATTTAAGATCGGGAGCAGTTGTAAATGATAAAAGTGGGATTTTTGGTAATGAGTGTACAGGCCCAGAAATGATGAGAATCACAAGTGTTTTAGGTTTATAAGAAAAAATTAATTCTGAAATTTCTTAGAACATAAATTTCTTAAAATTCTAAATGGTGATAAAATAAAAAATTTAATATTTTTTAGAATATTATGATATTTTAATAGCTATGAAAATATGATTAATAATAATTATGTCAGAGATTAAAATTTTCAGAATCATCGGTAACTACAAAAAGAATCATAAAAAGTATTTATTTCGAAAAGAAGTAAGAGCACTAAAGGAAAAGGATGCCCTTGAAAAAGTTTTAAGTCAAATTACTTCAATCGGAATATATAGGCGGCAGATCAACATCCAAGAAATAAAAGAACTAAGTCTTGAAGAATCACAAGATCATCTTATTAGAGAATTATCTGAATAATTAAAAAATAAATTTTAAAAGATTTGGTTATAATGGAACCTTCTAAAGAATATCAAGAACAAATAATTAGATTTCGATATTTAAAGGAGCAGCGTGATATGTTCCAAAATCAATTAGAAATTGTGAACGCTTCTTTGAACAATGTAATAAATACGAAAAATACCGTAGAAAATTTAAAGGAGGGGGTCAATGAAGATGATGAAGTATTGGTCCCAATTGGGGGATATGTATATGTGAAAGCATCCATTAAAGACACAAAGAAAGTTCTATTAGCTGTTTCACAAGATGTTGTGATCGAGAAGGATTTAGATGGTGCTAGTGAATATCTTGAGAAACTCATTGAACAACATAACCAACAAATTCAATTTTTAGCAACCCAGATACAAAATTCAGATCTCAACCTTCAACAAATTTCTCAAAATTTCCAGAAAAGTTATACTTAATACTAGATTTTTTCTCATTCTCGTTAAGTTATCAATCAAATTTTAAAGATCTATGGAGAAGTAAATGCTTGAAAAATTAAAAAGTGCCTTTTCATCCTTTGTCAACAAAACATTAACAGAAAAAAAGTTAGGTAATACTATTAATGAGCTTAGATTACTACTTTTAAGTAATGATGTAGCAATTGATACTGCTGATGAAATATGTAAAAGAATCATTGTTTCTTTTAAGGATGAACAAATTGGTCGTTTATCATCAACTCAAAAAATGTTATTTAATGTTTTAAAAGAGACTATAACAGAAATTTTAACACCTCAAGAAGAAATTAATTTGCTCGCAGAGATCAGGAAAAAAAATGATCCGTATGTAATCGTTTTTCTCGGAGTTAATGGAACTGGAAAGACTACAACTATGGCCAAAATTGCTTATTTTTTAAAAAAGGAAGGTTTATCAATTGTTGCTGCTGCTGCTGATACTTTTCGAGCAGCTGCTATCGAACAATTATCTTATCATATGGAAAAAGTAGGAATTCGTGTAATAAAACATAATTATAAATCCGATCCCGCTTCAGTAGCTTTTGATGCTATTGAACATGCTAAAGCTAAAAAAATTGATGTCGTTTTAGTTGACAGTGCGGGGCGACAAATATCAGATAAAAACCTAATGGCAGAAATTAAAAAAATTTGTAGGATTTCTAATCCTGACCTGACTCTCTTCGTCGGAGATTCACTTGCAGGTAATGACGTTCTTTATCAAGCAAGAGAATTTGATAAATTCGTAGGAATTGATGCTAGTATTCTAACTAAGCTAGATGCTGATGCAAAAGGTGGTGCTGCTTTGTCAATTTCTTTTGAAACTAAAAAACCAATTCTGTACGTTGGGGTGGGACAAGGCTATCAAGATTTAGTTCCCTTTGATAGAGACTTGTTTATATCAAATATACTAGATATTACTTGATTTTTAGTTGTAAAAAATTCTCAAAAGATAACTTTTTATCTTAATGTACTTTCTTTTTTCTTGTGTCAAACTACCCAAAATATGAAAAATATAGCGCTAGTGAACAGCATAAAAAACAAAGTCTTTACGACCGGATTATTTCTTTTTTCCAGAACACAAAAAGAATAATCAAAATCGCAAATAAACCTAAAAGAAAAGATTATATGTTAGTCTTTAAAATCTGTGCTATAGGACTTTTGATTTTAGGTGTTCTATCATATATAATTCAATTAATCTTTGCTGTAACACTTCGTGTGAATATTTAATTTGTTTGAAAGAAATCATTTATTTATAGAAAAATACTGAAATTTGCCCAGGAATAATTAATTCTTCTTCTTTATTTCTACTTGCAATAAATTTTATTTTCATGTTTATTGATAGGGAAAGAAGTCTTTTTGTTAAAATACCGTCAATAATCATGTAAGAAGTATCCTTAAAGTTTCTGATTTTTTCGAATATTTCTCCAACAGGGATTTCAAATAGTTTTTCGAGATTTTTATTAAATCCAATAGCATAACCTGCTTCAATATTCTTAATTGCATCAGAAATTAAACTTACATCTTTAATTTTTAACTTTTTTAAGATTTTTTGAAGTTCTCCATTAATCCCCTCATATCCATTAATTTTAGTGTCTATAGAATCTTTTGCTGGTTTTGCATTTTGTAATGATTTTATCATTTGTTTTCTCGTAAGTTCTTCAACTTCAAATCCATCAGGAGCTCTAGCGATATAATCAATTTTAGCAGTTTGTAAAAGTTCATTAAGTATAATTGTTCCTCCGCGATCTCCATCGATGAATACAGTTACAGATTTCTTCTGTTTAGATAGATCTATTACCGATTTGGGGATTTGAGTGCCCTGAACCGCTATAGTATTTTTAACACCTATTCTTAATAAATTTAGAACATCAGCTCGACCTTCTACGATTATCAAATCAGAATTGCTTTCTACTTCTGGGCCTGCAGGAAGATTTTCTGAGCCCCAAGTAATGATTTCTCCGAGTTTGATATCTTTATCGATTTTTTCTTCAATTTCACTTTGTTCTAATGATTTTTGATCCCATTCTTTTAAAAGTTCTGTTGCTCGTTCTATGATTTTTTTTCGCTTTCTTTCACGAACATCCCGAATATCAATTAGAGAGAACTCTGCCTCGCATGGTCCGACTCGAGACACAGTTTCAACAGTTGCAGCTAATAAAGCCGTTTCTTTTCTTGTTAATGAGGATGGGATTTTAATAATTCCCTTAGAAACACCTTCTTGCGCCTCAGTTTCCACTTCTATCCTTCCAATTCTTCCTGATTTTTGGAGATCTCTTAAATCGAGATCTAAAAGTAATCCTTCTGTCTGTCCAAAAATAGCACCAACAATATCTGACTTTTCAACAACGCCTTTAATAACACATTTAACTTCAATAATATATTTTGTAGTAAATTCATTTTGACTTGTAATCTTACTCACTTCCTTCATAATTTCTTAAAATATTCTTATTCGTGCAATATATCAAAATTTAAAGGAAGACTAATAAAAAAGAAGTAGAATCTAATGAAATAAATTAAATATGATTGAATTATAAAATTATTTCGAATTGATTTTAATTTTTTAACCTACGATTAATATGATTTTTTTAAACTTGATTTATGAACCTACTTCTTATTTGGATTTATCTGTCTGAACAATAATTTTGATATACTGAACAAATGATAATATTGTTGTTAATAATTTGATTATTTTACTTAATTTGTTAATTTAATTGAAATTTATAAATTTAAATTTGATTTTTATAATACTTTACTATGATTGGGTGATTAAATTGATAATTTGATAATACTTATTGATAAATTTTAATGTTATATCCTTATAAAATTAAACAAGCAATTTATTTTTTGCTAATTGAATATTGATGATAATCTAATTTATTTGATTAGTTTTTTATGTTATTTTTATTTTTGATATAATAATTTAGACTTTTTAATTGGAGAGGAAAAAAAATGGAAAGAATTATCGTTCTTGGGGGAAAAGGTGGAGTAGGAAAGAGTTCGATTAGTGCTGCAACAGCAGTTTTACTCTCTGATTTACTGCCTAATAAAAAAATTCTTTTAATTTCTTTCGATATGGCTCATAACCTAAGTGATTTATTTAAAATGAATATTGGAAACAAAATATCACCGGTAACTAAAAACTTATGGGTAATTGAACCCGATGCAGATAGCTATGCCAAGAAATACACAAAAACCCTAATTGAGAAAATGAAATCCCTTACAAAGCAAATGCCTCTCGTAGGGATGATTCCTCAAATTGAAAAGTTTATAGATACCACATTCACAACAGATTCTATTCCATTAGCTCTTAAAAATGCCATGTTTTTTCAAAAGGTATTAGATGCTGAAGATCCCGACTCTCAGAATATTCAGTTTGATATAATTGTTGCAGATTTCCCTCCAACTGCTAATATGATTACTTTATTTGAAATACCTGAAGATCAAGTAAAAGTAGTTCTGAAGTATTCATTAAATTTTTATAATTCAATCAAGGGAGCAATTCGAAATATTTCAAAAATGTGGAGAAATATAATTAAACCATTTGATAATTATGAAGAAAGACGTGAATTAGGAAAAGAAATATTTAACATGATTGTAGAATTAGAAAAACGAGGAGAAAGAATTTCAGAGTTAATACATGGTATAGGCTCTCTTAGACTAGTAACTATAGCAGAAAAACCAAGTTTTGAAGAAATTAAAAGAGCTAGAGATTTGACAAAACGATATATCAAGCTAGATGGTGTCCATATTAACATGATTGTACCTAAACCTAAAAGATGTGAATTTTGTGATAAAATTCATTCACTTCAACTCCACTACGTATCAGAAATTAAAAAAGAGTTTAAGAAATTAAAAATTTGGCAATCAGAAAAACTTAAAGAAGAACCTATAGGCTTAGATGGTTTGAGAACCCTTGCTCGAGAAGTTTATGGAGAAAGTATCTCTGCGGATGCAATTCTAAACCCAAAATTATAAAATAGTTCAAAATCCTGAATATATTTTGATATAAAAAAAGCGATTATGAATTTTTAACGGAAATTTCAACCTCACAGCAAGGATCTCCCAAAGGGATTTTCTTTTTATGTTTTAAATTGAATTCTTTTTCTGGAAAAGCACCCTTTAGTAAACCCTTGATACTTGCTAATGTAACTTTATGACAAGGAATTGCATCCTGAGGCCATACTTTCTGAACCATTTTCCATACTTCACAATCTAAAACTCTGTGAATAATTTTGTTTTCATTGATAATCTCCATTTCTGAATTCATATTCATAATTATATGCTGGATCTTCATTAGTTTTACTAATGCTTCAGAGTAGTCACCTTTCAGACTTGTTATTGAAGCGATTTTCTTTCCTAACCTTTCAGAGAACATTTCCCATGCTTTAACATCTAATTCAGTCGCAGTTTCCAAACCAAGTCTTTCTACCGAAGCCATGAACCACGCACCATCTAACCTGAGAAAAGAATACCTCATCAATTCCATTAATTCGTCTAAATCTAATCCTATATTTTCTTTCATTTTCAACACTTAATTATTATTTTACAAGGTTTTGGTATTATTAATTATGATAATTAAACAGAAGTTAAATTAAATTTATCTATATAGACAAATTAAGGGAATTATTTAAGGAACTTGAAAAAAAGGCATATCATATAAAAAAATAAATATTTTAATTTTTTGCCCTTCTTTTTCTTGCCAGTTCCATAGATTTATTCAATATACCATTAAAAACCTCTACATTCTTAAACAAATTGATTTCTTCGCCACAGCTCATCCTTAAAAGTTCTAATACAGACAAAACCTTGTATTTTTTCATTTGAATTCGATAATCAAATGCAAAATTAGAAATACATCCGGGACAAGTATTAATTATATATTTAGTCTCTGTTTTTTTAAT
>JBHLLI010000155.1:0-9520 GCA_048885765.1 Candidatus Hermodarchaeota archaeon | reverse complement strand
TTCCCATTTCTTCCTCGCTAACCGGATACTTTTCATAATCAGGTATTTCTTTCATAATATTTCCTCCTAATAAAAATAATTATCATTAAAATAATTCTAGTGAATTTCACATCCCTATATTTTGCTAATATATTGTCATTTAAATTACTTCTTATTTATAGTACGATTTTATTAGGTCCTAGTCTATACTAATTTTGTATTTATTAGCTCGAATTTAATGGTGGGTAATCATTCCCTTGATAGATTTGATAATCTTAATAATTAGTACCAAATTACTTATGATAATCAATTAAAGATTATCATTTGAAGGATTCTTTTTATGAGAAAAAAAGTTATCATCATTGGCGCTCTGGGAATGGATTTTCATGTATTTAACACAGTTTTTAGGGATAATGAGGAATATGATGTTATTGCATTTACTATTGCTGGTGAACAAAATGTAGGTACTACTGATGAGGCTGAAAGGAAATTTCCAGCAGAATTAGCTGGTAATTTATATCCAAATGGAATTCCCATGGTATCTGAAGAGCTACTTGAAGATTTGATCAAAAAATATAAAGTGGATGAAGTTGTATTTGCTTATTCAGATGTTTCTCATGAAGAAGTAATGCATAAAGCTTCAAGAGCACTTGCTGCTGGTGCGAATTACCGATTAATTTCAGGAAGATTTACTCAACTTAAAGCTAATAAACCAGTTATAGCTATTTGTGCTGTAAGAACAGGTTGTGGGAAAAGCCAAGTCTCTAGAGCTACATATCGATATTTAAAGAGTAAAGGATACAAGGTAGTAGCTATTCGCGAGCCAATGCCTTACGGAGATTTAATTCAACAAAATGTTATGAGATTTGAAACATATGAAGATTTAGATAAATACGATTGCACCATTGAAGAACGTGAAGAATATGAACCATATATTAGGCAAGGACTTGTAATTTACTCTGGAGTAGATTATGAGAAAATAATCAGGGAAGCAGAAAAAGAAGCAGATGTGATTATTTTTGATGGTGGTAATAATGAGATTTCATTCTATATTACCGATTTGCTTTTTATTGTGACTGATCCACTAAGACCAGGCCATGAGGTTAAATATCATCCTGGTGAGGTAAATGCGAAATATGCTGATGTTTTTGTGATAAATAAAATGAACACTGCAAAACCAGAAGATGTTAAAATTGTGGAGAAAAATCTTGATGAGTTAAATCCTAAAGCAATTAAAGTGTATACAAATTCCGTGGTTAAAGCAGAAGATCCTTTAAAACTTAAAGGAAAGAAGGTTGTAGTCGTTGAGGATGGTCCTACATTAACCCATGGAGGGATGTCAATTGGAGCAGCTTATGTTGCGGCTAAGAATGCAGAAGCAAAAATCGTGGATCCTAGAAAATCCTTAGTTGGATCGATGAAAGAAGTGTTTGAAGACTTCCCTCAAATTACTCACATAGTACCTGCTATGGGGTACACAGATCAACAAATAGAAGATTTAGAAAAAACTCTCAATAATGTAAAAGCAGATATAATCTTAAATGGTAGTCCTATAGAATTAGCAAAATTAGTCAAAACAAATAAACCAATCGTAAAGGTTTCATATGATATTGAGTCAATTGGAAGCCCTACAATTGAAGAAATTCTTGATGATTTTGTGAAGAAATTTCTAGAAAAATAGTAACTTTATTGAAATTTTTTTTAAAACTTTTTTTGAGTAATGTAATTAAAACGAGAGAATAATAATAAACAATTCTATCATTCATTTAAGTTTTGGAATTAGAATTATAAAATTACTTCCTTTTGTGTAATCTTCTGGAATTACGTTTTCTACCCAAATTTTTCCCTTGTATATATCCAAAATGCTTTTAACAAGAGATAAACCTAAACCAGACCCACTGATGCCTTTATTTTTATCAATTTCTCTTCTAAAAATATTTTTTTTTATCGAATCTGGAATTCCTATCCCATTATCAATGAATTCAGCTTTTAAGAATTGCTTTCCATTATCTTGAATGCTAGATATTCTAACTGCAATTTTAACTCTGGAATTATCATTATACACAATAGAATTAAAAAGAATATTTTTAATGATATCAACTAAAAATTTATTTGCAATTACTGAGGTATTTTGTGTTAGCAATTGAATTTGAATGTCCAGGTCTTTTTCTTCAATTCTTAATTCAATATCTTGAATTGCTTCTTCTAAATCTTTTTTAAAATCCCTTCTCTTCAGTAAATATTCAGATTTTGAAAAAGTATCAAAAATCGTAATATTCTTAATTAAATTTGCTAATCTCCCGATTTGGGTTTTGATCAAATATATATATTTTTTATCAGACAATTCTTCATAAGTTTTTAAGTCAGCATCCAAAATTTCTACTGCCATTAACATATTTTGCAGAATGTTATTAGTGTCATGGACGAATAGATCTTTATAAAAATTTTCTCGTTTATATGCCTTTCGATACTTTTTTATAGATTTTTCTAAATTCATTCCAGAAAACCAAGTGAAGAATGCTACTAAGACGTATATAAATAAACTAATAAAATTAGGAGTCAATCCCTCAATAAGACAAATAACAAAGATTGCTAGGATAACTAAGAATGAGACAATAAAACTCGCAAACGGTTTTATTAAAAAACCTGCCATGACAATTGGTATTACAAATAAAAGAAGAGACCTACCTAGGACAAGCTCATAAGGTGAATCAGCAAAAAATATAAGTATGAAAATAAATGTTAAAAAAAGGTAATTAGCTAATCTTCTAGATAAGAAATTATTAATCATAAAAATAATTATACATCCTATAAAAGCGATGATTGATATACTCACTAATGAATAAAAATCAATTGATATAACTATTGGAGACCAATAAAAGAACAAAATAGAATATAACAATATTACTCCAATAGCAACTAATGCAATTCCTATAGATAAAATGTTTACAACTTTTTTTTTTCTTAATTCTTCAGGATCTTTTTTATGTATCAAAAAAAAGAATTTTAATAATCTTTTTATAAATAATTGCATCTTTTACCCACCACAAGATAAAAAATAGAATAATTAAGAAATAATGCAATTCTTATATAAATTTATTTAGATTACCAAGATATTGAAAATCAATAATGAGCGAATTCGCTTCATATTTTTGGTAAATTCATTTTAATTTTATCTCCTTATTATACTTGCCTTAGAGATGATTTTTACAGAATTAAAATATTTTCCTTAAGTTTTTTATTTTTTAATAAGAAAATAATGACTAATACCTCCTTAGTCCAATTTTATTCATGATCCAAAGATTTATATATGAATACTTACTTGTAGTAAGTAACTTACCATCAGTAGGTTTTCTACTATAAGTAAAATATTAAAAAAGGTTTTGAATATGGTTTTTGATATCTATTATTTTTCGGGAACAGGGAACTCACTCCATATTGCACGAGAATTAAAAAAAAGGATTCCGCATTTAAGCCTGATTCCTATTGCTGGACTATTAAATGAAAGATTAAATAAGAACAATCATAATCTTAAGACTACAGCAGAAGTTATAGGATTTATCTTTCCTTGTCATGGTCTAACTATACCTGTGCCATTATTAAAGTTTTTAAAAAACATTGATCTATCATCTGCCAAATATATTTTTGCGATTGTAACTCGAGGGGGATCTGTTTTTCATGGTTTTTCGAAAATCGAGAAAATATTAGGTAAGCAACGAAAAAAGTTGGATGCTAGCTTTATTATCAATATGTGGATGAATGATCCGAAGCTGAAATTTTTTAAGGAGCCAACGAAAGAGGAGCTAAGAAATATTGAAGTAAATGTTCAGGATAAGCTTAATTTAATTCAAGACATAATAACCTATCAAGAACAATATCATGATGATATAAATGGAGATACATTTTCAAACTTCAAATCTCTCAATTATATTTTAGAACGGTTAGTGGCATTTACAGTTCACCATATAGCTCCAAAAGTTAAGGATTATTTTTATACAGATACAAATTGTATAGGATGTGGAGTTTGTGAGAAAGCATGCCTCTCTAAGAAGATTAAACTAGTAAATGATAAGCCTGTGTGGCAAAAAGACATTGATTGTTATTATTGTTATACTTGTTTGAACTTTTGTCCTAATCAAGCGATACAAATCTATTCTAAATTTTATATGAAATCCTATACTAAAGAGAAAGGAAGATATACACACCCTTATGTACGAGTAAAAGATATCATCAATCAAAAATCTATTCCTTTTTCACTCTTAGATAATTATAGTAGGGACTTTTCTCATGGTATAAATGAAAAACATGTAATAGCAAAACAAAAATAATAAAATTGAGTGGTGGATTAAGATTTCAAACCTAACTAGAAGAGAACGGGAAACATTACAGCGTCGCAATGAGATTTTAAACGCCGCTGAAAAACGATTCTTTGAGAGTAGCTATGATGATGTTTCGATGGACGATATTGCTGGAGATTTAGAGCTTTCTAAAACAGCGCTCTATTATCATTTTAAGAATAAAGCTTCCTTATATTTTGCTGTAGTAACTAAAGGTGTAGTCATACTTAGGGATAAATTCAAACAAGCGGTAAAAAGTGGAACTAAGGGGTTAGAAAAGATAATAGGCATAGTTCATGCTTTCTCAGACTATATTCAACATTATTCAGATTACTATCGCCTTAACCTCTCTGTTAGAGTCCCCCGATTTATGGAAATGCTTCAAAATTATGAGGATGGTGTCCCTGAAATCGAAAATACAGAAGAATATGTAGGATTAAAAAAGGAATTGCTTGATATAATTACTGATGCCATTAGCTTAGGAATCAAGGATGGTACATTAAGAAAGGATTTGGAACCTATACAAACCGTAATGTTTTTAGGATCTGCTATCGAGGATATTGTATATTTATCTCCTGTAAATAAATTACTCTTAGAAATGAGTGGTGCTACTGTTGAGGGATATCTTCAACATTCAATTAATTTGTTATTACAAGGGATAACCGGAAAAAAATAAAGTAAAATTAATATAAAGAAACTAAAAGTAATTATGAAGAAAGTACTTATACTCTTTGGAAGCCGATATGGAACAACTAAAGATACATCTGAAAAAATTCGTGACATCTTGGCAAAAAAAGAGGTTGAGGTTAATTTAGTTGATATTAATGAAGAAGAGCCAACCTTGAGTGGATTTGATGGCGTTCTTATTGGAACAGGAATAAAAATTAACATGTGGACAAAAAAAATAAAGAAGTTCATCAAAAAACATAAAAAAATGCTTAATGACAGAAATTTTAAATTTGGATTTTTTATAAATTGCGGTACAGCTTCAGAAAAAGGGAAAATAAAGGAAGCAAGAGAAAAATATGTAAATAAGAAGATGCAGGAAATCGGATTAAACTTCGATATTGCTGACGCTTTTGGACCTATTTACGATTTTTCAGAGACATCTAATTTCAGCAATATGTCAAAAAAAATAATGAAAGCAGGCTTAATAGATGATGGTTGGGAGAAAGTTGATGACATCTTATATGATCTTAGAGATATGGATCAACTACAGAAATTTGCCGAAGATTTCGCATCTTTAATCTAATTTTTTTATATTTTTTTTTATTGTTATATTAATTCTCGTATAATAAATAATATTTAATTCTAAAGTCTCATTAAATCATCCATTGTCTAAATTTATGATTTTAGTCAATACTGAAGTGGCATTCTATGATAATCACAGAAAAGAAATATGAAATTCGCGAAGTTCAAAAGGGTTATGCAAACCGGACTTTATATATCAATCTTTCTAAAAATGAGATTATTATTAAACGCGTCTCTGATGAAATGAAAGAGAAATTCATTGGTGGAAAAGGTTTTGATTTGTGGCTTATGTGGAATTCTCTTCCTAAAAATAGAATAGTTAGATGGGACGATCCTGAGAATGAAATATGTATTTCTTCTGGTCCATTAGGGGGGAGTATATTTTATCCTGGTTCAGGTAAATCAATAGTAACTTCCATTTCTCCCTTGACTGGTATAATAGTAGATAGCAATGTAGGTGGCTATTTTGGACCATATCTTAAATTTTCAGGATTTGATGCTATTGAAATTCAAGGAAAAGCTGAAAATGATGTAATAATTTACATTGATGGAATTGAAGGATTAATTCAAATACAGAGAGTTCAAGATTCAGATGGATTTTCAGAATATTCACATGAACTGACACAACAATTAACAGAAAAATTTGCTCAAGATGATGCTGAAAAAAGACAAGTTTCAGTTGTAAGCAGTGGTCCAGCAGCAAAGCACTCAAAATGGGGCATGTTAAACTTCTCTTGGTATACAACTACACGTAAACATGCTTCTGTAAAGCAAGCGGGAAGAGGAGGTATTGGAACAGTCTTTTCTGATAAAAATATTAGGGCGCTTGTTTGTCGATCTCCTCGAGTAACCATAAAATCCAATAATCCTGCTGATTTAGAGACCGCACGAGAATTAGGAAGAATTCACAGTAAAGAAATTGTCGATATTGATCCTTCTCAGAACGAAATGAGAAGCGTTGGAACAGGTTATCTCCCCGATATCATGAATGTTGTGGACCTTCTTCCTACCGAGAATTTTCGATTCGGATCTCATAAAGAAATTAAAGATAAAAACATCCCATATAATCGTGAAGAAATGAGGAAGGTTTATCATGTTAAAGAGGGTACCGATGGTTGTTGGATTGGATGTACTATGAGTTGCTCGCATTATACTCTAGGGCATAAAGTATTAACTGGTCCATTTAAAGGCCAAGAAGTAATTGTTGAAGGCCCTGAATATGAAACTATTGCTGGATGTGGATCAAATTGGGGAGTTTGGGATGTAAAATGGGTTCTTGAAGTAAATTTCTACTGTGATACTTATGGTATAGATACCATTTCATTTGGTACAGGAATTGGTTTTGTAATGGAGTGTTATGAAGAGGGAATCCTGAATAAAGATATTACAGGTGGTCTTGAGTTAAATTTCGGAAATGCTGAAGCTGCATTAGAACTACTTCATCAAATGGCACGAGGAGAAGGATTTGGTGTAATAGTCGGTAAAGGAATAAGAGAGATGAAGAAATATTTTGCAGAAAATTATGGTGGAAATCCTCAATTTCTTCAAGATATTGGAATGGAACATAAAGGGTTAGAATTTTCAGAATATATAACAAAAGAATCTCTTGCGCAACAAGGTGGATATGGATTAGCATTAAAAGGCCCACAGCATGATGAAGCTTGGCTTATTTTCGAGGATATGGTCAGAAATACAATTCCAACATTTGAGGATAAAGCTAAAGCACTCCGATGGTTTCCATATTGGCGAACTTGGTTTGGATTAAACGGACTTTGTAAATTACCGTGGAATGACGCAATTGGTCCTCAAAATAAGGAACTTCCAGTAAAAGATCCTAATACAGGGGAACTCCTCCAGGCAAGAATACCATACCATGTTGAATGGTATGCTAAATATTTTTCAGCGGTTACTGGAAGAAATTCAACTCCAGAAGATCTAATTACAATGTCAGAGCGAGTGTATAATTTTCAAAGAATTTTCAACATCAGATTAGGACAAGGCTTACGTGAAGGGGACTCTAATTTCCCTTATAGAGCAATGGGCCCCGTTACACCTTTAGAATATGAAAGTCGTCAAGAAAGATATGATACCCAACTTCAAGATTTAGGATTTGACAGTTCATCTATAACTGTAGAGGAAAAGATCAAGATTCTAAGAAAGCATCGTGAAGAGCAATACTCAAAACTTCAAGATGCGGTTTATAAAGAAAGAGGATGGAACCAAAATGGTTGTCCAAGGATAGAAAAAGTAAGAGATTTAGGAATTGATTTTGATGAAGTTATTAAAATTATTGAGCCCTATCAATAATTTCAATAAATTCCTATTTTTATTTATTTTTTAAAATCTAAAACTTAATCAGTTTTTCTTTAAAGTGAATTAAAAATCAAATTCATAAAGGTTTAATGCATTTCACTTTTAAATTTAATTAATAAGAAAATTATTACATGGTTTAATAGACTATGACTATTTTTGAGGATGCTGTAAAAAAACAAGTTACTGATGATTTTAGACAGGTTGCTAATGATGAAAAAGTGGATACTAATATGATTCTAAAAGCAGTTTCAAAAGGACAAGCTGTTATCGTGAAAAGAATAAAATCCAAACCCATTGGAATTGGATTTCCTTTTAGAACTAAAATAAATGTTAATATTGGTACTTCCGCATCATTGGCTAATATCGAATCAGAATTAGAAAAAGTTGAAATTGCTGAAAAATTTGGGGCAGATACTATATCAGATTTATCAATGGGCGGAGATATTGATTCAATTAGGGCGCAAATCTTAAAGCAATCATCTGTTCCTATAACTACAGTACCGATTTATCAAACAATAACAGAAGCAAATTCAATTGATAACATTAGTGAAGAATTAATCTTCAAGGTTATTGAAAAACAACTAAAAGATGGAATATCGTCTTTAGTTATCCATTCTGGCTTTACTCTAATAGAATTAAAAGGAATGAAAGGCAAGAGAATTATGGGGATGGTTTCTAAAGGCGGTTCATATACTGCATCTTATATGGTCAAGAACTCTGTTGAAAATCCATTTTTAGAAAATTTTGATTATCTTCTTGACATTCTTAATCAATATGATGCAGTTTTAAATTTAGGAAATGCTATGAGGAGTGGTTGTATTCATGATAAAATTGATGAATTTCAACTTGCTGAAATTAAGAGAAGTTCAATACTCGCAAAGAAAGCCAATAAAAAAGGGGTACAAGTTATAATTGAAAGCTTAGGCGGTCATACTCTTGCTAAAGATTTAATAAAATACTTAAAACTGTGCAGGAAAATAACTAATAGAAGACCATTGTTTGTTTCTGGACCTATTCCAACAGATTATGCACCAGGATATGATCATATCGCTGCAGCTATTGGAGGTGCATTTGCTTCTGGTTTTGGCGCAGATTATTTATGTGCTATTACTCCTGCAGAGCATTTATGTTTGCCTTCTGTTGATGATGTTAAGAAAGGATTAATAGCATGTCGTATTGCCGCTCATGTAGGTGATTCTTTCAAATTTGGCTTAAATCATTTATTTAATGACGACTTTAATCTTTCTAATTACCGATTTCAAAAAAATTGGAAAAAACAATTTGAATGTAGTATTGATCCAACTGAACCACAAAAAAAACATCCTATCAGCGAAGAAATCTGTTCAATGTGCGGGAAATACTGTGCGTTATCAATTTCAAAGAAACTTTTTAATAATAAACCATCAACAAAATATTAATAAATTCAAAGCTTTAATTCAAAGCTATTGTAATAAAACTTAAATTTATTGCTTAAAAGAAGAAACTAAATGGAAGATATTATTGAGCATCCTATTTTAGAGATTCCTGAAAGGAAAAAGATTTTTTTCAGTTTTGATGGTAAAGAATTAACTGGATTTGAAGGTATGGTTATATCTTCTGCACTTTTTCTTAATAAAATAAAAATTTTTGGTCATCATGTA
>JBHLLI010000154.1:0-9528 GCA_048885765.1 Candidatus Hermodarchaeota archaeon | reverse complement strand
GTTAACGGAGCTGCTCGTGTATCTAACCAACTAATACATTTCAACTGTGGATTGCCTTTTTTATCTATTGGGATAGTGCAATTCATCTGACAGTCAAAGGTTAAGGCTATTATTTCATTTATATCTATATTATTATTAGTTATCAAGATATTAGTCCCTTTCTTCACAGCGTCCCAATAATCGCTCGGATTCTGCTCTGCACAACCTGATTTTGGATAATATAAAGGATAGTCTATTTTAGTTTGCGATATGACATTCAAATTTGTATCGAAAAGTACAGCTTTATTTCCAGAAGTACCAAGATCATGAGCTAATATATATTTTTTTTCCAAATTTATCACTAAATCTATTTATTTCTTATATGTAATTAGTTTGGAGTATTAATAAAACTTAAAATAAATTTAAGATCAATCAACAAAAAAAATCTATATTAGGTATAATAACATTTTAAAGGCTTATAAAATGTTAATTCTTTATTATTTAAAATTGAATTAAACTTCACATAATTAAAAAAAGGTTATATCTAATATGGAAACATTAAAAACTATGTCTTCTCTTGAAATTCCGACTAATAGAATATTCTATAATAAAAAAACTGAGGTTTTCTCAGCAGAAATCTTAGATTTCATGTTTGTGGGAACTTATAAGAAATCAGTAAAGATTAGTAAGATAATAGATGATATCTTCGCCTCCCTAACAGAAATTCAATTAGAACGTAATAACATAAGTATAATTGATTTTGTTAGCAATACAAAAGTTCCTGAAACTATGAAATTGAAGCATTTAAAACTGTTAAAAGAAAAGAAAAAGGTACCAAAAAAACAAGAAAAAAAAGAGGAAAAACCTAAAGAAGTCCTTACTCTTAGGGATGCAATGCTAGAAGAATTGGACAGACTAAAAGAATTAGAACCCGCTGATGAAGATATTGAAGAACTAAGCTCTATAGCTGATGATTTAAAATATAAAGAAGAAGTCTATGAAGAAGAACTACTCTATGAAGAAGAAGAGGAGGTCTATATGGAAGAGAAAGCATTAAAAAAGGATGAGAGAGAACGGGAAGAATCTCGTAGAATGGTATCGGCACCTAAAGCAAAAAAAAAGGAACGATCTTTTGATTCAACACCTTCGCCTCCACCTCCTGGAGCTCCTAGTGGTCCTCCTACAGCCCCAGCTGGTGGAGCCCCTGCGAAAACTACCAGTCCTATGGCACCTCCTCCTCCACCCGCAGCTGGCTCAGCTTTACCTCCACCAAAGCCAATGCCTGAGCGTTCTCTAGATATTCCTGAAGAACCTCAGCCAAAAGTATATGAAATTAATATGGGGCTTCAATATTATTCCGTTATGATGCAACAAAGAAGTTACTTGTTTTATGTATATTTTTCACATAAGGAATTGAAGATTGTTGATGAAGAAGGTAAAACGGTATATAAAACCACAGTTACTATAGTTACTAGAAAGGAAGAACCCCCAGTTTTAGATCTTAAGATTGAGGGTGATGGGTTTGAAGTACATCCAATCTTCGGGAAAGTTGAAGTTAAAAAAGATGCGGTTAACCCTCCAGTCATGATTTTTTCAATTATGCCTACAAAATCCAAAAAGAAAATGAAAAAGAGAGAGAGTGAAAGGAGATTTCTAAACGTATACATTGAATTTGAAGATAAAGTGATTAGTCATACAATCCTATCAATAATTGTACAACCGAAATACTTCCGACTTGAACTTGGGCCGATACATTTAAATTTGAGTAAGAGAACAGCAGCAATAATTTCTTTTATTTCAGTTCTAATAGCAGGAGCGTCTCTAGTTTATACATTATTTTCTTGGGATCCTACATCTAGTTTCATAAATTTTGTTAGTGGATTTGCTCCTGGTTTGGGTTCGATTATTTTTATTGTAATATTTCTTATTACTCTGTTTAAAGAGGGTATCTATCCACTTAAAGAGAAAATTAGTGCCTTTCTAAACTTCGATCAAGCCGGTGTATTGATAAAGTAGGTTTCTCTTTTTCTAATCTACTTTTTTTTATTTATTATTAGATTTTAGCTCATCCCAAAATTTATTTTTTTGTTGACTAAATTCTTTTTGTTTTAGCTTCACAAAGTAAAGATCTCGTTTTGCAATAACAGGATGTTCTTTAATTTTTAATAATTTAATTAAGCCAGCTGATTCAGCTTTTTTAGCCATTATCTCGCTCATAATACCAATATAATTAGATTCACTAACAGTTGAAATGATTGACTCATTATCATTTATTTCCAATTCGATGTCTAATTTTTTATAATCTGGAAATTGTTCTTGAAAAGTATATCTGGTTCCAGATCCTTTCTCTCTCCATACAAATGGATAATTAGTAAGATCATCAAATTTGACAGTATTAATATTATTTTTTACCAATTCATGGTTAGGTGAGCATATAAACTTAAATTCATCTTCTCCTAATTTAATGTAATCAAAATCTTTCTCATTGAAACCCATAAAACTACCAATTCCAGCAAAATCAACCATCTCATTTTTTAAAAATTCAAGAGATTTCTTGGAATTGTTGATTATAATTTTGAAGTTTAAATTAGGATTATTGTTTCTAAAATCTGCTATGTATTTTGGTAATATATGAGAACCGGGAATGGTTGAAGCAGAGATTGTTATAATCTCTTCTAATTTATCGCTAAATTTAGCAATTTCTGATCTGCAAATATCATAAATCTCAATAATTTTTTGAGCGTATTGAAGTAAAATTTTCCCTGTTTTTGTTAGTTCAAACTTTTTAGTAGTTCTATTAATTAGCACTATATCTCCGAATTCTTTTTCTAACTGAGATATTTGATGTGATAAGGTGCTTTGTGATATTGGAAGCTCACTGGCTAATTTTGAGAAACTTCTATATTGAGTTAATTTAATGAAGTTTCTCAAATGTTCAATGTTCATTTTATTATTCTCCTTAAGGAGCTTAATTTCTAATTAAATTAAAGGTAATTGGATTATATTTATTTATCGATTTTTTTGATAGAATATCGCGAGAAAATTAATAAATCAGCTAGTGTTTATATAATTACACAAAATATTGATTAATAACAATAGACTAAAAGAGGAAAGACCATTATGTCTGAGAAAAGGAAAACTTTTACAATTGTTATAGCAGATGGGCCTTATACTAAAGAACGCCCCTATACTATGTTAAGATTTGCCTATACAGCATTATTAGATGAGCATAAAGTCAATATTTTTCTTGTAGAAGATGGAATTTTTGTAGGAAAAAAAAAGCAAGATCCTACTACATATGATAATATAGGAAAATGGATGTCGGATGTAATTTCAGAAGGAGCAAATGTGAAAGCTTGTGGTGTTTGTATGAGAGCACGTGGTTTATCTGAAGATGAATTACTAGAGGGAATTGCAAAGACTTCAATGAATGGCTTTTTAGAAATGTGTGTAGAAGCCGATAATGTACTTTTCAGTTAATTAACGCTATTGGTTAAAGTAAAATGACAAAATCACGTAAACTAGATTGTTCTGGCCTTGTGTGCCCAATGCCTGTAGCCAAGACTAAAAGAGAATTGCTTGGTATGGAAAGTGGAGATATTCTTGAAGTGGTTGGCGATTATGGCGAAGCAGGAGAAAATATAAAACGATATTTAGATAAAAAAGATGATAAAATTTTGGAATACAAGACAGAAGGAGAAAACTATTATATAAAAATCCAAAAATCATAAAAATACTCACTCTTATTCTTTTTTCATTTTTTTTATTTTCAACTATAAAATAGTTGAAGTTGATCGAAAAATAATAATAAATAGAATCTCTTTTCTTTTTCTATGGAAACTAATGATTTAAAAGAACTTTTAATCAAATGTTGGATGACTCATGATGGTATGTGGTTCTATCACTGTTTAAAAGAGTGTGGTATGAAGAAGACAAACAAAATAAATAGAGCTGCGGTTAGATCATTAGCCAGTATTGAAATAAAGAGAATCATGAAAGCGTTTAATATAAGTGACATTACCACCTTTGATGATCTAAAGTTCCTTTTTGAAAAAGCGTTAACTACATTTAAAGCAAATTTTATGGTTCTGACTTTTCAATTTCCAGACTTAAACCAGCTTCATTGTGAAATGCATAAGTGTTGGGCTTTTGAGGGAATAAAACGATTGGGTGTAATTGAAGAATATGAATGCGCAATTTTTGATAGAATTGAGGGATGGTTTGAAACTCTTGGTATCAAATATGATGTCACACCAAATTTAGAAGGTTGTTTTATGCATAGGAATGGAAAATGTGTAAGGGACTTCAAATTTTTTTTTTGATAATTAAAATAAGGGATGAAAAGTATGGAAATGATGGTTAAAGATAAATATTATATTCCAATTGAGACTCAAAAGTTTATCCTACAAATGTGCTGGGCTCAACACGATGGTCAATGGTTTTTAAAATCAAAGAAAAAGTATGGAATTGAAGAAGCTAATCAGTTAAACCAAAATGTAATCCTTTCAATGGGAAAGATTGAAGCTCGACATATTTTAAATGCTCTGGGTATCAAAAAAGGATCATTTAAGACTATTCCTGAAATTTTTAAAATTATGAATACTTTCATGGAAGTGTTAATTCCTAAAGTAATGAAATTCAAATTTCTCGTTAATTCTGAATCTGAAGGAATTGGCTTGGTAGAGAAGTGTTTTATTTGGAAAGAAGTAGAAAAATCTAAAGAAAGTTTAGAATATAAATGCGCGTGTAATTTCAGACATAGAGGTTGGTTAGAAGCTATGGGTGTGAAAGGAGAAATACTACCCATTGAGAGAATTTCAAATGGAGATAAAACCTGCAAGTTTAAATTTACTATGGAATAAGTTCTTAAATGAAGAAATTTAACTCCAATTCTTCTTTAATTTTTATTAGTTAATAATGGAAAAGGATTTTGTAATTCGTAAAGCCATACCTAAGGATGCAAAAGGAATTCACGCAGTATTACTAATAGCATTTGCTGAATTTCGTGATTATTATAGCTCAGAAGGTTTTACTGATACTGTTATGTCAGAAGAAGCTGTGCTAGAACGGATGAAGGAAATGATCATTTATGTAGCTGTCGATCAAAATAATATAATAATCGGAACAATTGGATGGCAAAAAGTAAGCAATGAAGAAGGCCATATTCGTGGAATGGCGGTGCATCCTAACTGGCAAGGTAAAAATAGTCCAGCAGCTAGTCTATTACAAACTGTTGAGAATGATGCCATTAAAAAAGATTGCTTATTTTTATCATTAGATACAACAGTGGTGTTAAAACGAGCAGGAAACTTTTATAAGAAGCATGGTTTTAAATTAACGGGTAAAACAGGAGATTTTTTTGGTTCTAAAATATATGAGTATATTAAATATCTTCATAAAGTATAATTTTACAGATCTTTCTCATTTTTGCTCTGATTAATATAAGTTCAAAAAATTTATGATTTGGTTAAATATAAAATTTACAAAAATGGAAATAACTTTAAATTCTATATTAAAACTATTCGTATTTATAAAATTTTAAATAAAATATAGTTGATTTATAATTATGAATACTTTTGAACATCTGGTAATGTTTTGGATTATTACAATATCTCTTATTATATTCATTTCTTTTGCAATAAGTACACTTATTAATTACTTTAAATATAAGAAAATTGCAGCTCTTTACTTGGCATTAAACTATGTTTTTTATATAATCGGCCTTGTTTTTATTCAGATTGGTCATTATGATTCATATTCGCAAGGAACTACAACAGATTTATACTCTCATGCGAGCATGATTGCAAAAGTGTTTATCGTAGCGGGAATATTAATGAATATTCTGTTTCACGCAAAATTTACTGAGGTAAATAAAACATGGAAAATTATTAGGATTGTTGCGGGGATTGCATTAATGGGTTGGATACTCCTGCCATTTAATTATACAACTGGTCCAGTTACCGGGATGCAAATGAAATATGTTACATATTTATTCATGGCAATCTATGGCTTAAGTATAAACTTTGGATTATCCTACAGCTTCTTTAAAATGGCAAGAAAGATCAAAGAACGTCATAAAGAGTTGATATCACTTGGATTAGGTGCTTTAGCTTTCCTATTATATTATATCTTAATGACTATTTACGGATTAACTCAAAACTTTCCAATTATGATATTTACAATGGTAGTACTATTCTTAGCATTTCTATTTTACTTTATTGGAATTTACCTCCCTAAATTAAGACATGAATAAACAGAGATAAATTGGGAAAATTAACCCTTCTTTATTTTTTTCTTTTTTTACTTATTCATCTATAGAAATTTGTAGGAGTAATCTACTAAAAATATAAAGAAAAAAAAGAAAATTTCAAGAAATTGGATTATCTAGTTTTCACGATTTAATATTGTTTTGTAATGGTAGAAAAATGCTACCAAATATGCAATAGTCTTAGGAATCATAAAAAGACCGGTCAACGGAAAAATAGCAACCAAGAACAAAGTAATACTGTAGGACACATAAGATACTATATACCAGATAGAGGCATGAAAATTTCCTCGATTTATTTGAGGATCAATACCTTTCTGCTCTTTCATCTCTATTCTTGAATCTTTAAACAGTAGAAAGACACTAATAATACCAACAATATATATTGGTATTGCTGTAATCCAACGAAAATCAAATCCGAAATCTACTGTTCCACTACCTTCAAACCAATGATTAAAAGGTAGGAACATCAGTATTACTCGAGCAATAAAAGCAATATATAATATAATTGTAAACATTCTAATTTTAGACGGTGTTGAATAGGTTTCACCATAGATTGAAGCCCACGCATGAAAAACTGCTACATAAAAATAAGTCATTGTTAATCCTGATATAATATATCCAAGTCCTAAAGTTATCATGTAAAAAGGATCTCCGTCAGAAAACCCTGCAAAGTAATTAAATATACGAAATCCTAAGTGGAACAAATCTCCAAATCCTAAAAGGAAAAAAGCTATAAAAATCCATTTCCAGGCAATATTGCGACTTTTAAATTTCCCACCCCTGGCATTATTAATTATCAATTTAATTAAAAATATCCAAATTATAACGAGATAGAAAATCATAAAACCAATTGAACCCATATTGTCTTGCATTAACATAAAATATTCCCCTACTTACAAAAGATAGATTTTTTTAAAAAAAAAGTCTGTTACTAGTGGAAATTATTGATAAATTTTAAAATTACGGTTTTTTAAATTGTATTTAGACATCAATAATCGTATAAATTTAACATTTTTTACTATTTATCCAAAAAAGTCAAATTGTTCTAATTGTATTAAGCTTTTCGACAACGAATTATCAATGAATAAGGAATAATTCGGCATGCGTATTGTTCTGGATGCTTTTTTAAAATCTCATCATCAGGATGGGGTTCACAAAACTTTTCCATAATGAATCCTGTATTTATTAGTAAGTTTAGCCATTCGGAGAGAGTCCGATAAAATCGGGGAACTCTAAATTTTCTCATTTTTCCAGAGATTTCTTGTGGAGCAGCACCAAATATCCATTCTTCAATTTCCCCTTCTCTTTTTTCGAAATAATTGCCAATAACTAATCCAATTTTCTTACCTTCTTCATTCTTTACCCAACTAGAATCAGAAACAGAAAAGCATGGATGGGACATGGAAAATTGAAAGAATCCTCCAGATTTTATAACTCTATATGCTTCTAATAAGGCTTTTTCATGATCAGCAATATCCATTATACTCATTGTTGCTATGGCAAAATCAAAATAATTGTCTGGAAATGGAAGTTCTGTAGCACTAGCAATTCTATACTTAATTCCTAAAGGCTCTAGTTGTTCGCTTTCTTTAGCATGTTTTATAAATACTTCAGAAATATCAATTGCCGTCATATTTGCACCTCTTTCAGCAGTTATTCTAGTATTGTAACCTTCTCCACATCCAATATCTAACCCATTTAAATTGGCGACGTCAGGAAGCATTTTGAAAAATGCAGGGGAATTTATTAGGTCTCTAAAATGGTCAAATCCCATTCTTGCTAGCTTAGTCCAGTTTTCTGCATTTTTATCCCAATATTCACCAACTTCTTTATCATCCACTTGAACTTACCTCATTGAAATGCCTTTATTCTACCCTAAATAATAATTAGTCATTTAGTTTATATAGATTTTAACCATTATTTCAATTTAAAATCTTATAAATTAAAATGACTTAGAAGTATCATAATAATGGTAAACATCACAAAATATTCCGATTTTGAAGGTAATGTAGGAAAACCTGTGAGGATTATCGGAAAGTTAAGTAAAGTGATATGGCAACATCTTACTGCTTTTTTTGACACGCACCCATTTATGAATTACTTTGATTTAGATGATGGTTATCAGATTGTAATCTATTCTAAAGATTCAATTTCCTGTGATGATAAAATTGAAGTCAATGGTAAGTTAATAAAAACAGAAGGCACACGAAAAAATCCAAGATCTAAGATAAATGATGAATATTTTGAGTACCAATTACTTGTTGATTCATGGAAATGTATAGAAAATGAATCATAAATGAAGCTGAAGTTATTTCTCTCCAGATGTTTTTATTATAGGAAGTTTTTTTTTAATAAAATATTCACATATTGAAGAAGATATTGATATTGCAAGTAATGCAATAATTACGCTTGTTATAATAAATAAACTTCTAACATCTGAGTTAGTTAATTTATAGGGGGTCCAAAAAAGTCTATAAAACACAAATAAGAGTAAAATGATTATGTAGAAACCCATTATTTCTTTAATTTTTGAATAGAACCCACTAAGCTGCTTTCTTAATATATAATTTATAAATTCATTATTAATCTGACAGTCTTCAAAAATTATATTTTTACTCTTAAATTTAGTTGAAACACCAATAATCACTGTTTTACAAAAACTGATTTCTTTTATCCGTGACAACTTTAAATCAGATACGAAACAATTATTAATTTCAAATTTCATTGAATTTTTTAATAATAAAGTTTCAAATGTGCAATTCTTCAACATTATATTCTTACATGAGTCAAATTGAGCGTGATCAAAATTACAATCAATAAAAGAAATATGTAAAGAGCATTTTTTTATAGAAAAAGCTTGGCCAAGTATATTAGCATTCTCAATAACAAAAGGGTCATTTTCTGTACCTTTTCCCTTCCAAATTTGATCATTCGCTAAATTCTGTAATCCTTGTTCTGAATAAAATATTCTATCATTTAACATTATACGATAATTTACTTCACAAGGTGCTTTTTAATATAAAAAGAATCGTCTTATTTTATTAGCATTATTTCTAATTTAAATATACCTCTAATTAAATTTAACATTATTTCATATTGATTTAATTCATGATATCTTGAACTATAATACCAACTAATTCAAATTTCTTGGAAATGTTTATAGTTCAAAAATCTTCACTTTCTTTAACTTTATTTATATAGTAGCATAAATAAATTTCATTAGTTTTCTCAATGAAAACACTTAAATTTGTTATTTTTTACAACGATATAATAGAAATAAT
>JBHLLI010000153.1:0-9563 GCA_048885765.1 Candidatus Hermodarchaeota archaeon | reverse complement strand
ATCATCTCGAGAGAAGCCAAATGTCATTTGTGTTAAGTCATTTGTACCAAAAGAAAAGAATTCTGCTTCAATCGCAATCTCATCAGCTGTTAAAGCTGCTCTTGGAATTTCTATCATTGTACCAAATTTATATTCTAAATCTACATTATAACTTTTTATTGTTTCTAAAGCAACTTCCATCAATTGCGCTTTAACAAACTGTAATTCAGAGATCATTCCTACAAGAGGAATCATTACTTCGGGTATTACATCAATACCTTGTAGTTTTAGCTCACAAGCAGCTTCAAAAATTGCTTTTACTTGCATTTCGTTGATTTCAGGCCAGACAATTCCAAGGCGACATCCTCTAAGCCCCATCATGGGATTTTCCTCGGATAAAGATCTGATTAAAGCTATTACCTTTTTCTTTCTCTTGATTTCACCATCTAATGGACTAGTATCTAACAATGACTTTGATAATGCATTTGTCATTTTAAGTTCTTGGTGTTCTAATAATACTGTAGATAATTCAGGTAAAAATTCATGGAGAGGAGGATCTAATAAACGGATAGTCACTGGTTTTCCTTCCATAATTTTGAAGATTTCCATAAAATCTCCTTTTTGCATAGGTAATATCTTATTAAGTGCATCTTGACGTTCTTCTGATGTTCTTGCTATTATCATATTCTGCACGATGGGCAAACGAGAAACATCCATGAACATATGCTCAGTTCTTGTAAGTCCAATACCTTCTGCTCCAAATTCTATTGCTTTTCGGGCATCTGTAGGTGTATCAGCATTAGCTCTTACACCTAGAGTTCTTATTTCATCTGCTATTTCCAATAATTCTAAAAATTCACCTTTAATTTCAGGTTCAATTAAAGGCACTTTACCTTCAATTATACGTCCAGTCGTTCCGTCAATGGTTATCCAGTCGCCTTCTTTTACAACCATTTCAGCAACTCTAAACTCTTGATTTTCTTCATCGATTTCTACATCTTGAGCGCCAACAACGGCGGGTTTACCCATACCTCTCGCAACCACTGCGGCATGTGAAGTCTTTCCACCAAACTGAGTTAATACACCACTAGAAGCATAAAGCCCATGTACATCTTCAGGTTTTGTTTGTGGTCTTACAAGGATTATTTCGGAATTTTCTTGATTTGCCATCTGTTCTGCTCTATCAGAATCAAAAACAGCTATTCCAGAAACCGCTCCAGGTGATGCATTAATTCCGTGAGCTAAAACATGAACAATTGAATTCTCATCAATACTTTTAAATAATAATTTTGCAACTTTTTTTGGGTCTATACTCATTATTGCTTCTTCTTTTGTAATTAATCCCTCTTGGACCATGTCAACTGCTATTTTGACAGCAGCAGAGGGAGTACGCTTGCCATTTCGTGTTTGCAAAATATTTAATTTTCCATCTTCAATGGTAAATTCTATATCTTGCATGTCTCTGTAGTGTTGTTCAAGATTTTCCATTGTTTTTAGTAATTCTTTATATATTTTTGGAAACTCATCCTTCATTTCTTCCAGTTTTTTAGGCGTTCTAATACCAGCAACCACATCTTCTCCTTGTGCGTTTGCTAAATATTCCCCAAACTTAATATTTTCTCCTGTTGAAGGATCTCGAGTAAAGGCAACTCCAGTAGCAGAGTTCCAACCTTTATTTCCAAATACCATTGTTTGAATATTGACTGCGGTACCGAAATCGGGAATATTATTAATTTTTCTATAGGTTATTGCCCTCCTATTATTCCATGATTTAAAAACTGCTTCGATCGCTAAAAACAATTGTTTAAAAGGATCCTGTGGAAATGGAGAGCCAATTTCTTTCTCATAAAGCGCCTTATAGTCAGCTATAATTTTTTGTAAATCATTTACCGTCAAATCTGTATCTTGAGCATTTCGACCAAGAGCTCTTTTATATTTATCCAAAACTCTCTCGAATTTTTCATCTCCGATTCCCATGCAGACATCTCCAAACATTTGGATAAATCTCCTCCATGAGTCGTAAGCAAATCGGGCGTTTTCAGTTTGCTCAGCTAATCCCAAAACACTTTCATCATTTAAGCCCAGATTGAGTACTGTGTCCATCATCCCAGGCATTGACATAGGTGCTCCAGAACGAACCGAAACGAGTAATGGGTTTTTAATGTCGCCAAATTTCTTTCCTGTGGCTCCCTCTAATTTTTTAAGGTACTCTATTACCGTTGGTTTTAATTCTTTCATTATTTTCTCTGGATTCCCAAAATATAGGAGACAAGCTTCAGTTGTTATTGTGAAACCTGGCGGAATTTTAAGTCCTAAATTGGTCATTTCCGCGAGATTAGCCCCCTTACCTCCAAGTAGATTCTTCAAATCTTTATTTCCTTCGTTAAATCCGTAGACAAATTTCTTGTTTTCAGTAGTTGTCATTTTTTTTTACCAAAATCGTAATAATCATCAACTTGATAAAATACAAACAACACGCTTAATTTTTATATTTTACTTTGATGACTTGTAAAACAATTCTTATGATAGAAAAGGTTCTAGATTGAAATAAAATTTACGAAAATACAAATAAAACTGAACTTATATTCAATTATTTCTTATAAAATGCATCAAGTAATTCCCAAATTCCATTTATGATAAAATCTGGTCTATATTCACTTTTCTCTATAGCTTCAAGGGATGATTCACCTGATAACACGCAACATGTCGTTATTCCTGTCTCGATACCCATTTTTATATCAGTATAAAGGCGATCTCCAAAAATTACAGCACTTTTAGGCGATAAATTTAATTGATTCAATTTAAAAAGAAGCATCTCCTTATTTGGTTTTCCAAAAACTTTAGGCATTCTATCAGTGGCTTTGTATAAGAGTGCTGCTATTCCTCCTGCATCTGGAATATATCCATTTTCAGTAGGACATCTATTATCAAGATGCGTAGCAATATAAGGAAAGCCTTCCTTTTGAAGGAAATATGCAGCCTTTACTAAACGTTCATAAGTTAACTCTTGATCAAATGCTAGTACCAAAATTTCAGGATTATCCTCTGTTAATATAAATCCTTCATTTGAAAACTCAGTTTTAAGTGATTGAGTTCCTAACAAAAATATATGTTTAAAATTATTTTTTTTAAGATAATCGATTGTAGGATGTTGAGATAAAATGATATCATTTCTTGTAATATTTAGGTTAAAACCTTCTAATTTTTTTAAGTAGTCATTTGTTGATTTACTTGAATTATTTGAAAGGAAGAAAAAATGCTTATTCTTTCTTCTCAATTTTTCTATTAATTCTTGAACTCCTTGGAATAAAGTTTCTCCTAAATAAATTGTCCCATCTAAATCAAAGAAAAAAACTTGCTTATTAGTTAATTCGAATAACTTACTAGTGTGATTATTCATTTTAGACTTGATGAGAATTTTAAATTTAAAATTAATAAGAAAAAAAAATTGGAAGTTGTGATTTCTAATAAAACTCAGTGTCAATCATTGTTGTAGAAACTACGAGTTCTTGTGCGGCTCGAGTAGCTCTAAGAACTTTAGCCATATCACCTTTAAGTTTAAATTTTCCAGCTAGTAAGCCACGAATTGGATCTAATTCTTTCTTTAATACTTGTACCCAAGCATCATAGGGCCCTGAATAAACATATTCCGTATCAACTTCCTCGCCTTCTTCTAATATTTTTGCTCCTGTACATTCTCCATGGTAAAGCCCAACAAACATCCTAATTTCATGATCTAAATTTCCGGAAGGTTCTACAATAAAAAGAAAATCACCTTCCCATCCATCAGGTGGAAAACCTTCTGGTCCAGCTGCATCCTTATAATTTGGATTATCATTAATCGCCTTCACATAGGCTTCAGCCCATTCTGGTGTCCCAAATTTCATGTTTTTCACTCTATACTTGTTATATTATTTGGTTTTAATTTTTATATTTTATTTAATTAAATTTTCAATAAATATTTCTTTTTTCTATTAAAAACAAAAAATAATAGATATATTTTAATTATTACTTAATTTCTCCTCTTTCTCTCATCTTAGCGATTTCTTCATCTCTAAGTTTTCTCTTAAAAAGTTTCATAACCATTGTAAGAGGTAGATCTTTTCTAAACTCTACATACTTAGGAACCGCATAAGGTTTGACTTTAGGTTTCAAATAGTCGATTATATCCTGTTCACTTACCTTTCCTTCATATTCTTTATTTAGTGCTATAAATGCCTTTACTCGTTCACTCCCAGGCCGTTCTGGATCTGGTACTCCAATCACCCCTGCAACTTTAACAGCAGGATGTTCGTGTAAAATATCATCAATGACTCTAGAATATACCTTATTTCCTGATACATTAATCATGTCTTTGATACGATCTTCAATGTAGAAATACCCATCTTCATCCATTCTTCCAATATCCCCCATCCGGAGCCATCCATCTTCAGTTAAACCTTTTTTTGGTGTAGGCCAGTATCCTTTCATAAGTTGTGGTCCACGAACCCATATTTCCCCAGATTCTCCAAATGGAACTTCTTCTCCTGTTTCTGGATTTACTATTTTTACTTCTGTATCAGGCAGCGGTACACCTACCCCAGTTTTCTTTTTTAGCATGATTCCAGTAACTTTTGAAAGGGGTGAAATATTAACTGTGGCAACTCCAGTAGTTTCTGTAGCACCATACCCTTCTCCCATTGGAATGCCGGTTTTATTCTCAAAATGACCAACAACTTCCTCAGGTATGGGTGCGGCCCCAGATAGATAAAAAATGGATGCTTTAGGAACATCCATGTCTAAAAATCTAATGTAATGAGCTGGAACTCCAGTTACCATGAAAGGACGGTTCTTTTTTATCGTCTCTACAATTCTAATCATATCTCTCGGATCCAGCAAAAATATTTTTATCCCCCATGAGATACTGGCATGAATAGCAAGGTGTCCATAAGCATGGAAAATAGGAACACAAACTACAATAGCAGCTTTTCCAATAATCCCAGGTTTAATTGGATCCATCATCCAATGTATACATTGAATTACATTAGTGGTAATATTATAATGAGTTAACATTGTGCCTTTTGGAAGGCCTGTTGTACCCCCTGTAAAAGGTAAAAGAGCAAGATCTTCCATTGGATCTATTTCAACCGCCTTTTCAAGAGGCTCATACTTTTCAAGTAAATCCAATAATGAAAAATATCCTTTATCGGAAATTTCATCCATTTCAGGTAATTTATAATCAGGGAATATTCTTGTCGGAGTATAAATGATAGTATTAATTTCTACTTCATTTTTTACCTCATTAATACGTTCAAGACGTCTATAAGAGCAAACTACTGTTTTTCCTGCACATTCTTTTATCTCATGGATTAAATCATCAGTTTTATGTAAAATACTTAATGGAACATGTACTGCTCCTATTTTAAGTGCAGCATAATCTACAAAAATAAATTCAGGGCAGGAAGGTAGAACAGAGACTACTTTATCTCCTTTTTTTAAACCTAGATCTAAAAAAGCATTTGCTAGCTTATCAACTTTTAATTTTAATTCTTTATAGGTTATTTCTTCGTCAACATAAATACAAGCAATGTTGTCTGGATAGTTGTTTGCGCTATCTTCAAGAAATTGATAAATATTTATTTTAGGATATGGTTCCATTGAATGTTTGAGCTTAAAAGGCCCAACAAAATATGATTTTAACCAAGGTTTATCTGAATAAGAACCTTTTTTTTCTTCACCCATAAATTTCACCCATCATTAATAAAAACAAAAAAAAAATTAATAAATTATATCAATAGTCCAGTCTAATCCAAGTTCTTTCAGTTTTTCCTTTGTTGGAATTCCGTTTTTATCCCAGCCACGAAACTCATAGTATGCATCTAAAAGCGGGTCTAGATTAACTGTTTGGCCTTCTCCAGGTCCTTCGGGAAGAGGTTCCTCTAATAATCGAGCTGGAAGTGTATCGTCTTTTCTACTTAAACCTTCTCTTACATTAAAGACTTTTGCAAGATTAAAAAGTCTCTCACCAATTTTTCGAAAATCTGTAGCAGTAAATGGATATCCTAATAATTTAGATATTAAAGATGCCCAATCATCTGCACTTAGAACAATACCCATAAATTTACATCCACCAATTGCATCAAATACACTAAATCCATCTTCCAAATCCTTTAGTATAAATGTTTTTTCTGGGATTTCCTGAAGTGGATCCCCTACATCAGCATCATCAACCAGCATAAAAGGCATTGATAAAAACGCAGGCCCTTCAATCCATGCAGTGATATGATCACCACCTCGATTTGCAGTAGCGTATGCTAATCCCGTGATTTTAGCAGCCCTACTATCATATGCGGGAAGTTCTAAACCTTTGACTTGCATAGCAAATTTTATTGAATCTTTACCTAATTTTTGTGCCATTATTCTAGTTCCTTCTGCTAATAAATCTCCAATACCCTCTCTTTTACTAATTTTCGCAATGAGATCAATTACTACATCCGCATCACCAAATTTTAGTTCAATTCCTTCAGTTTGATCATTTGTTAATATTCCTTTCTCATAACATTCCATTGTAAAACCTATTACATTTCCAGCAGAAATTGTATCAAGTCCATATTCATTACATAGAAAATGGGCATATGTAATCGCTTCTAAATCATCAATACCACACATTGTCCCGAGTGAACCTATTGACTCATATTCTGGTCCTTCTCCTTCACTCTTATATTTTCCTTCCTTGATTTTAGCAAGACGCCCACAAGCAATAGGGCAAGCGAAGCATGGTTTTCTATCAGTAAGAATTGTTTCATTAATCGCAGTTCCATTTATTTTTTCCATATTAGGGAAAACACCGGTTTGCCAATTTTTTGTTGGTAAGCCTCCTTTAATTCCAACTAAATCTACCATAGTAGCTGTTCCATATACCTCAAGAGTCATTTTTAATAAACTTTGGTTAACCCAATCGTACCTTTGTTTAGCTTCTTCTTTATATTCATCTGGATTTGCTACTTGAATTTTGGCACTACCTTTAGCAGCAAGAGCCTTTAAATTTTTCGAACCCATTACAGCACCTACTCCACATCTTCCAGCTGCACGTCCCCAATAAGGTTTATCGCAATCATTCATTATTGCAGCGTATTTAACTAGATTTTCTCCTGAAATACCTATACAGGAGACATTAAATTTAGGTCCTAATTCTTCTTTTATAATTTTCGTTGTGTCGGAAGTATTTTTACCCCATAGATGACTTGCATCCTTCAATTCAGCCTTTCCGTCTTCTGTAACTAAATAAACTGGTTTTGGAGAAATTCCCTCGAATATAACCCCATCGAAGCCAGATCTTTTTAGATCACGCCCCCAAAATCCTGCAGAATTTGCTTCTCCCCAAACGCCTGTGAGAGGAGATTTTGTCACTACAGCATATCTTCCTGTACTTGGTGAGGGTGTCCCTGTTAAAGGTCCTGTCATAAAAATTAATTTATTTTCTGGTCCTAAAGGATCAATTCCTTTTGGTACTTCTTCTATCAAATATTTGGTAGCTAATCCAGCTCCGCCTAAATATAATTTTAATGTTTCTTCATCGGGAAATTCTTCAGTAATATTACCGGTTGTTAAATTAACTCTCAGTATCTTTCCCATATAACCGTAAATGTTATTTTCACCTCAAAAATATCTTTTATCTAATCTCCTAATTTTATTACAAATAAATTAAAAAATGCAATTAATTTATTTTATACCTATAATTATAAAATAATTTCTATTTTGTTTGTAAACTTTTTGAGCTTTATTGATTTTGAAGGCTAAAAAAAATTTAAAAACAAGGTTTTTAGAAAATTGAAAAGAAAAAGATATAAGACTTAAAAAAACAATTAGAAATTAAACACCAATTCCGATGGTATTCCCAATACCAGCTATAATAATTTTTGAGCCCTTAATTGTCCGCTTTCGAATAGCAATCTTTATTTTTTCAACAAATTTCGGTACAGATTGAGTAATGGGTCTTTTCATTGTTGTAATGGCATCTTCTAACGATTGTTTACAAATTAAAGCATCAATCGGAATTGCATTACCTGTCGATGATTCTTCAATATAATGTTTCTCAATTCCAATTCCTCCAATTGCCGCTCCAACTCCAACTGCCATAGAACCTGTTTTATCCCCCGTAAGTTTTAATCCCGCGTCAATCATGATTATTCTTGAAATTGAATCTCCGTGTTGTTCAACTAAGTCTTTAATGGCTTTACCTGGTTTTCCAACTGTGCCACCTGGACCTTTAGCTCGAACGACGTAAATTGTTCTTTCTTCAAATTCCAATTCCTGTACAATTGTATCTCTTTCAATTTCATTAGCAGTGATGTCATTATTTTCAATTGATCTTATAAAGCTTGCCGCAACTAACGGCCCAAGACCATCTCCAATAGGGCTTCCTTCTGAGAATGCTTTAGCAGCATGATAATAGGCTTTAGCCATGGTCATAATCAGTCCTAATTGATAGGAAATCTGAAGTAGTAATATCATTGATTTTGATTTCTTTCCTAGTATAAGATAATGTCTTATTAATCTATATATAAAGTCAATTGCCATTGTTGCTTCCAATAAATTCTCCAAATTGGATCTCTGTACGGTATCAGCGTTCGGAGCTAATAATTCAACTTCTTCCTTAAACCTATTATCTCTTACATCGACGATATGATCAAATTTAGGAATTATTCCATATGGATCAAGAGATACGGGAGATATGGTAATGAAGGTCAGGAAATCTTCAAGTTGAAGCATTAAGTCTTTTTGTGTCGTTTTTTTATTAGCAAATTCTTTAAAATTTGTTATCATGATTTCTTTGCATTCATCATTCCATTTTTTAAGTTTCTCTAATGCCGCTTGGATTTCTTTAGAAGCTTTCCATGCTTGTAATTTTTGCCCATAAAACATAGATATAAAGATAAGCAAGAACCATAATAAAGATATTATGAGAGAAATCGGATCTGTTCCTGTGGTTGTTTGATAAATATTATTCATCTCTTTGTTAAAATTAAAGATCGATCTAAAATATCAACCTTCTAAATTTTTATAATAAAAAAATTTATTTATTCTTTTCGATTATAAAGCATAGAAAAGAAGATATTTCAGCATGTTTTATGATTGAAGAAGAAGATGATGAGGACGTTTTAAAAAAAGGTCTTACTCTTAAAAGTGTTTTAAAAAACATAGCCTTAATTCTACTTATTGTAGCTGGTGTGTTGCTTATATATATGGATTTTGGGTTTGATCAACTTACAAGTTGGTCTATAGGTTTTATGTTAATTTGTTTTGGAGCAACATTAATACAATTTCAGAAAAGTCCTGCGGAACCCGTTAGACAGACTTTAACAATCTTAATCTGTAAATTATGTGGACTTACTAAAGTGAGGAATTATCAGAAAGGAGATTTTGTGTTTAAAAAGCTTGATAAATGTGAAAAATGTGAGGACTTAATGGAAATAAACCAAATTTATTCTGTAAGATTAAAAAGTCCCACTATAAAATCTAAAACACAAGAAGAGAAGAAAGAAGATTTAAAAGCTAAAAAATAAAATTAAATAATATTATTTTCTATTTTGTGTGGTGTTTTT
>JBHLLI010000152.1:0-9596 GCA_048885765.1 Candidatus Hermodarchaeota archaeon | reverse complement strand
ATTAATTTTCAATTAATAAAAAACAATAATATATTGATTCAATATAAATGAATTATAGAGACTTGAAAGTTGATGAAAAGCAATAGATAATTTAATAAAAGATACATGCCAGTTCACATCACAGAATATTTAAAGGAAAAGTCTGGTATTATCAAAAAAAAAGACTTAAAAAAATCACTCAACTTAAAGCAAGTATTTACATCAATTAATCAGCATTTATACGCGAAATTAAAGTATACAGATACTGATACAAGAACGCGTTCTAAACAGATAATTAATCTCCTCTTGTGTAAATTGGTCGATGAAATTAGTAAAAAGCCAGAAGAAGATGTAGAATTTTTTGTCAGAAATGGTGAGTCTCATAAAGATCTTTATTCACGAATTCAGCAGTTTTTTATCAAAAACGTAAGAGAAAAATATCAAGATGTAATGGAAATAAATGAACAAATCACATTGAACGAGGAACTTGTTCATTTAGTTATAGAAGAATTACAGTATATTTCACTTCTTCAATCATCCAAGGATATTTTAAGTGATGCATTTGAAATCTTTGTAAGTAAGATTTTAAAAGATGAAGCTGGGCAGTTTTTTACTCCATCTAATATAATCAAATTTATGGTAAACTACTTAGACCCTAAAGTTGACTCTAAGGTTTTAGATCCAGCATGTGGACATGGAGGATTTCTGCTTGAAGTGAAAGAAGTCCTCTGGTCAAAATTAGATTCAGAAAGTAAAAAAATCGAATCAATATCAAATCTCTATGGTATAGATAAAGATTTGTTTTTAGCAAAAATTAGTAAATTATATTTAGAAATATTGAGCAATGGAAAATCAAACATTTTTTGTGAAAACTCTTTAGAACCAAAGAGTTATAGAACCCAAACTAAAGAGATCATAAAAAATGATTTTTTTGATTACATTTTTACTAATCCTCCTTTTGGAGTTAAGATTCCTATTAATAACAAAGAAGTTCTTTCAAATTATAAACTAGGTCATGTTTGGAAAAATATCAATGATAAATGGGAAATGCAAAATAATTTATTGAAGCAACAAGCACCCCAAGTTTTATTTATTGAAAGATGTGTTCAGTTACTTAAAAATGGTGGAAAATTAGCTATAGTCTTACCAGAAGGAATTTTCGGAAATCCTACAGATCGATATATCTGGGAATATTTAACTTCAATGGGTAAAATTCTAGGTATTGTTTCATTGGATCAAAATACTTTTCAACCGTATACGTGTAATAAAACAAGTATCTTATTTTTTGAGAAATTGGAAAATGTACCTGAAGATTATGTAATTGATTTTGCTATAGTTGAAAATGTAGGGCATGATAAAGACGGTAAAGTTTTGTATAAACTGAAAAGAGATGGAAGCAAAAAGTTAGATTCTAATGGAAATACGATTATAAATGACGATTTAATAGATTTAAATCTAAGAGTTAGAGAAGCTGAAGAATTTAATTATCTGAAGGACCAAAAAATATTTAAACTAAAATACAGCCAAATCAAGAATAAAATTTTCATTCCAGTTTATTATATTGGAGTAGAAAAGACGTTAAAAAAGTATGCAACTGATAAGGATTTCATTCTTCTAACTATTAAAGATTTAACCGATAAAAGGGTAATTTATACAAATAAAGGGGGTTATATTCCTAGAGGGGATGAAATTGGATCACAGGTTTATGGTTTAGGTGATATTCCATTTATTAGAACTAGCGAAATAAGTAATTGGGAAATAAATTTGGACTCATATAAAAAAACAAGCGAAGAAGTCTATGACCAATACAAATTAAAGCAGAATATTGAAGTAGGTGATATTCTTTTAGTCAAAGATGGTGGTCCAAACCTAATTGGGAAAACAGCATATATAACAGAATTAGATACACAAATTATAATTCAAAGTCATATTTTTCAAATAAAAACACTAGAAAATGATGAATTCATAGATTCTTACCTTCTTTTATATCTGTTAAATTTAGATATTGTTCAAAAACAAATTCAAGCAATAACTTTCGTTCAAGGGACTATAGCAACTATAGGGAATCGAATAATGGAAGTTATTTTGCCAATCCCTTCTGATATGAATAAACGTGCAGAAATTTCGAGACATATAAAAAGAATTATAGAGGATAAAAAGAAAATTCGCCATCAAATTAGATCTCTTTCATTGAAATATTCCTTAAATTAATTAGTCCTTTTTTAGAGTTAATTCTGTTAAGAATATTAGTTCTTTTGCTTTCTTTAATTCTTCACTTGTTATTGGTAATATTTCCATCACAGCATAAGTTCTTTGATTAAGCGCTACAATCATTCCAGGTTCAATTTTTTTATCTTTTACTCGCCGAGATAAATTAACTACAAAAAATGGGCCATTAGAAGTTGCAACAACCACTCTAGGCTTTTCTTGATCTAAAACAGTAACGACTACAGCACCTAAAAGAGGAGGCTCTCTTAATCTATCAATTTCGTGTTTTAGACTATTTAATTCTTGTTCCAATCTTAAACGCTCAGCATCTGATAATTGTTTTTCTGTTTCTAAATTACGAAGCCTTTTTTCTAAATTCCTGGTATAACTATTAATTTCATTCACCATTGGTTTTCAAGAGACTGTTTAGTATAATTATTTAAGATTTTAAAGAATAATCATCTTTTTTAAACTTTTACCAGAGTTTAAAATTTAATATGAAAATTACTAAAGTTCAAAATTCTTAAAAATTAATTATCTAATATGAAGATCGAAACATTCTCTATGGAATCCTATGATGATATTATCTCAATTTGGAGGAAAGCAGGGATTAGCGTTGGTTCTACAGACACAAAAGAAGAAATTAAAAGAATTCTTGATAAAAATCCGCAGCTTTTTCTAATAGGAAAAATAGATCAAAAGATTATAGGTGTAGTTATGGGGGGATTTGATGGGAGAAGAGGATATGTCCATCATCTAGCAGTTGATCCAGATTATCAGAAAAAAGGATATGGTAAAATGATAATGGATGAGTTGATTCTCAGGTTTCGTAAATTGGGAGTACATAAAGTCCATTTATTTATAGAAAAATATAATAAAGAAGTTGTCAATTTTTACCAAAATTTGGGTTGGGAAATTAGGGATGATTTAATTATGATGAGTTATGTTCCAGATGAAAATTTGTATAAAATGAAGATTTAAAGGATCAAGAGTAAATAATCTCAATGTCCTACTTATTAAAACTTTTAAATAATATCGAAATGAATAATATCACATATTTCATAAAAAACAATTGGAATGAAAATGAATATCGAAATGAGTAAAGAAAATCTTTTAAAATTTTACGGAATAGCTAAGAAATGGCCAAAAGAAACACCTAGACATATTGATTATGAAGTAGTACCCTTAGGACAACTTTTAAGTACGACAGCTTTAAAATATCCTGATTCTGAAGCGATATATTTTGAAGGCTTTAGAATGACATATCTAGAATTAGATACCCTTGTAGATCAATTTGCTACTGCTTTATCCAAGTTAGGTATTAAAAAAGGAGATGTTGTATGCATTGATTTACCAAATGTCCCACAATATGTTATTGCTCATTGGGCTAGCGTTCGAATTGGGGCTACTTCCAACCCAATATTACCCGTTAATAGATTTGTTGAGATTGTTCACCAAGTCAATGATTCAAAAGCAAATACTCTAATTATCTTAGATTTCTTATATGAAGAATACCTCCTTGGAAAAGATCTAAGTAAAATGCCTACATTAAAACAAATTGTTTTAACAGGAACAGCTGAATACTTGCCACCGTTGAAAGCTAAGTTGGGAACCGCATTGGGTAAAGTTCCTAGAATGAAAGAATGGCCTGAAACAGAAGGAAATATAACTTTCTATAAATTTCAAGAAATTTTAGAAAATGGAATTCCAATAGATGTGCCTAAAGTAGATTTCAATCTTGAAAAAGATATATCAGTTTTAATTTATACAGGAGGTACAACAGGAGTTCCAAAAGGTGTAATGACCTCTCATTATTCGATGGTAGTCAACGCACTTCAAACGGATATTTGGGCTACAACGCAATTACCAGAAATGAATGATTTAAAGGGTAAAGGAGCTATGATGTTAGTTGTTCCACTTGCTCATTCTTTTGGTAATATTGGGATGACTGTATCTGTGCTAGAGGGGTGGAAAATGATTCTATTGCCACGGCCTCCTGAGAAGATCTCCAATATACTAAAAATAATGATGAAAGAGAAAGCTACATATATGCCGGGAGTTCCAACACTTTATATAAAAATAAATGAAGATCCTGATTCAAGTAAATATAAAGGCAAATTAGATTCTCTTGTTGCCTGTATAAGTGCTGCTTCAGCTATACCTGAGGAAGTTAAAAATGAGTTTGAAAAAATTACTGGTGTTAGTATTGTAGAAGGCTATGGGATGTCAGAATGTTCTCCAGTAGTTTCTTTGAATCCATTTAAAAAAGAATTTCAAAAAGTAAATACGGTCGGGTTTCCTATCTCTGATACATTACTTAAAATTGTAGATGCTGATAATGGTACAGAAATCCTATCCCCTTGTCCAAATGAAAGTTGTGAAAATTGTGGTGAAGATGAATTCAAATATATAGGTGAAATATGCTGTACAGGTCCACAAGTAATGAATGGATACTTAGGAAGGAAAGAAGACTCTGAATACGCGTTAAGGAAAGACTCTGAAGGTGTTATTTGGTATTATACAGCAGATATTGGATGTATTGATAACGAGGGGTATTTACATATCAAAGATAGAAAAAGAGATATGATCAAAAGGAAAGGACATGGAGTCTTTCCGAGAGAAGTTGAGGATTTAATTTACATGAATGAAGCTGTCAGCGAAGTTGGAGTTATAGGAGTACCTGATCCTGATACGGGACAAGAAATTAAAGCATTTATTTCTCTAAAACCTGAGTTTAAAGGAAAAGTAACTAAAGAACAACTCTTGGAATGGTGTAAAACCAATATAAGTCCTTATAAATATCCAAGGATGATAGAAATTGTTCCTGAATTACCAAAATCGGTTGTAGGTAAAATTTTAAGAAGAGAATTGCGAAAAGAAGAATAATTTTCTTTATTTTTTTCTATTTTCAATGAAAAAAATAGGGTTTGAAAATTATTTTATATTTGAACATAAGTTTTTCAATATTTTTTCAGCTTTATTTGTAAAACCTGAAACTATATCATCAACATCTAATATTGAATCAATTAATCCAACTGTTTGGCCTACTGGAACAGCACCATCTACAGTATCTCCTTTTGTATAAACTAATTCATATGCCAAAAGGTCTGTTAGATACTCATCCATGTCGTAAGCTAGTTCTTGGGATATTTTTTCATCTCGATTCATTACTTTACCATGTTCTAAGCAATATTTATTTTTTAACAACCTAATTGGCCCAAAACCTCCTGTTGTGAGCATTGTATCTCGAGCTGTAGCAGAAGGAATAAGATCTTTATAGTTTTGATGAAACTCACTTTCAGTAGATGCTATAAAGCGAGTCCCCATAGCAATAGCATCAGCACCCAATGCTAATCCTGCAGCCACACCTTCAGGAGTAGCAAAACCTCCACATCCAATTAACATTTTGTCAGGATACTTTTGAGCGACTTGTTGCACTAAAACTAAGGTTGTAACTCTCTCATAACTCTGATGGCCACCACCTTCTGTACCTGTGGCTACAATCCCATCACAACCAGATTCTACTATTTTATCAACTAACCATAAAGCAGGGCCAACATGAAAATGATACATATCAGGTGCCTTTTCTTTCCACATTTTTCCTGCAATTCGAGGACCTCCAGCGCTAGTTAATGCATAAACTAGCTGTTCTCTTAATTTAGGATTTTCTTTACGCCATTGAGGAATTTTTCTTAATAGAACCCTATGATCTGTTTGAATCCGAGCAACGCGCACGTTGATACCAAATGGTTTATCAGAATTCTCTACATAATAATCCAATTGATCTTTAAAATCTTTAACTGAATTCTTACCTCGTAACGTAGCATGACTCACAACACCTAGTCCCCCTGCTTCTGAAACAGCAATAGCTAATTTAGTTGTATAAAAGGGCCCCATAGGAGCACTAATAATTGGATATTTTATGCCAAAATTTTCAGTAATTCTTGTTTTTATCAATTTTTATTTCCCTCAAAATACTAAAATTATGATAGTTTAGTTTTGCTTTTTAGAAGTAAAAAACTTATCTAAATTGAATCTATAAGATATTTAATTTTGGATTAAAAAGTAAAAAAATATAAAATAAATAAAAAGAAACTTAAAATTTATATCCACATTTTTTACACACGTTGATTTTAGCATATAGTGGGCTGTGGCCGATATATCCTAGAACTTTGCTTTTATCTTCTTCAGTTTTTAGATCCTTTCCTCTAGCACCACAATTTGGGCAAACTAGTCGCTCCTCACTTGTGTATTCTGTAGGTGCTGCTGGTTCTAATGCCGATAATTCAGTCTCCGCTTTTTCTAATTTTGCCGTTTGTTCATTAAATGCTTTTTCTTTTTTTGCGAGACTTTCGGTTAATTCATTGATTTTAGATTCTTTTTCAGCTAAATTCTTCTTTAACTCCTCATTGTTTTTGGTTAGTTCAGCGATTTTCGGCTTAAAGTCGTCCACTTCTGCATACAATTTATTAAGCTCATCATTTTTCAAAGTGACTGTTTTCTTTAGATCATAGATTTCACTATTCAATCTTTCAAGATTAGGCGCATTATTTTCTAAATCAGATAGCTTACTTTGAGCTTCTTCTAATTCAGAATCTTTTTTCTGTAAAGAATCTTTGAGTTCATTTATTTCAGCTTCATATGTGCTAACTTTATTTTGTAGAGCTTTTACAACTTTATCATCTAAATCTGAAGTAAGGTCTTTTAATTCGTCTTGAGATATAATTATTACACCTCTATCTTTTCCCCAATATTAAATATAATTATCGTAAAAACTCGAAATTTAACTAATTGAAATTATTCACAATATAGAACGAATTTTTACATAGATTTTATAATAGAACTAATATTTAAGCTTTTATTTTACGATCTTTTAAGTAAAAAAAGAGAATTTTAATCTTAGTATATAAGATTAATTAGAATAAAACCAAAATAATAATTATCAAAAATAAAATAAAAAAAGGAGTCAATTATGGAGAAAGTCGCAATAATAGGGATAGGAATAACCCCCTTTAAAGCAAGATATCTTGATAAAACTTATTTTGAATTAGCTTATGATGCTACAAAATTAGCATTGGAAGATTCTAATAAAAATGGAGCAGAAATTTCTCACAAAGATCTTAAATCAACGGTTTATGGAATATATAATGAACTTTTTGAACGTCAATTTATGCCAGACATTTTTACTAATTCGTATCTAGGCATGAATAATAAGCCGGGTACCAGAGTTGCTACGGGTGGTGCTACAGGCGGATATACTGTTAGGATGGCATTTGCAGAAGTTGCATCAGGATTATCAGATTTATGTCTTTGTATAGGACTTGAAAAGTGTAACGATTGCTATGATGAACAAACAGGTGTAACCACCCCGGAAGTTTTAAATGCAATTGCTTATTCTGCTGATATGACTTATGAATATCCAATGGGAATGATGGCAGCTAGTTCATATGTCTCAATGGTTAATGCCCATTATGAGGAATTTGGAAATCCAACTGAAGAACAAATGGCTTACGTTAGTGTTAAAAACCATGGAAACGCCATTAATAATCCAAAAGCGCAATCTCCCATGAAAATAACTGTTGAGGATGTAATGAATTCGAGAATAATATGCTATCCATTTAAACTACTGGATTGTTGCTTATATTCTGAAGCATCTGCAGCGCTAATTCTAGCAAGTGAGGAAAAGGTTAAAGAATTGAAAGTCGAAAAGCCAATTTGGATAACAGGTGTAGCAGCAGCCAATACAGATTGCTTTATAGGAAATAGGGGAGATATGGGCCGCTTATACTCAAATATTTATGCGGCAAAGGCAGCTTATAAAATGGCAGGGATAAACTATGATAAAATTAAAAGTCAAATAGATTTAGCAGAATTACACGATGCGTTTAGTGGCCAAGAAGTAATTAGTTATGAAGAACTTGGACTTGTTCCTTTTGGTGAAGGAGGACCTTGGATTGAAAAATCTTTTGAAAAATCAGGAGAAGGCCCTTGGATAGAAGGGGAATTACCATGCTGTCCTTCAGGAGGGTTAATAGGTTGTGGACACGCTGTTGGTGCTACAGGGATTATGAGTACAGGCGAAGCTGCTCTTCAATTGAGAGAAGAAGCAGGAAAACATCAAGTCCCTATAGAAAAAGGGAGAGCTATCTCACATTCTATAGGCGGTCCTGGAGCAGCATATGCTGCTGTTATTGTAATGGCAAATGAGGAGGGTATGAAATAATCATGAATGAAGAATTTCAAGATCATCAAATAAGAGATGTAATTCGGATAAATTATAAATATACAATGGGAGGACAATCTAAGTTTTTCATTGAATTAATGAACAATAAAAAGCTATTAGGTACGAAATGTACCAAGTGTGGTAAGACTTGGATGCCTCCTAGAATTAATTGCTCTGATTGCTATGCTCCAGCAGATTGGGTAGAACTCAAACAAACTGGAACCATAGAAGTTAGTACAATAGTATGGTATACAACATCCGCCTTTATTAAAGCGATCCCTTATGGAGTAGGGTTTATAAAACTTGATGGAGCGGAAACTGCATTACTTCAAGGAATTTTCTCTGAGAATTTAGTTCCTTCAAAAATAAAAAAGGGGAAAAAAGTAAGGGTTGTTTTTAACAAGGAGCGAGAGGGTAAAATGACGGACTTTTTCTTCGTTCCCGAGGACGAATACGAAAATTGGATATCAAAGCCAGAATATGAAGGAGGAAAATAATAATGGGGCAAGCTAAAGAAAGTTTAAGGAATATAATTGAGAAATTAAACACGATTCCAAAAGCGCAAGCAGTTTTTGTTACAAACATCTCAGGGAAAGATGTTGATTGGGAAATGTCATTTCAATTTAAACTTAATAATGAAGATCCATTTTTTCTTGAAATTAAAAACAGAAAAGCTATGTTATTTGAAGGATCGAAATCTGATGCCATTATTGTTATGTCAGGAGATCCCAATGCAATTGTGAGAATTTGCGATGGGAAAGGAGATTTTACCCATGCAATTTCACGAGAACAAATAACTGTAGAAAAAGGAAAAGTGATGGATGTAATTCGTCTTACAAGAGCAATTACAATTGTATTAAAAACAAAATAAACAAATTTTTCTTATTTTTTATTAGATTTTACGTAATTTGTAAATTAAAAAGTGCCAGAAAAAAAATTAAGTTAATTATGTTTCAGAACTTTTTGTAGAAGTAATCGCATGCTTCTCATGCCAATCCAGACTTTGATGTTCAAAATATTGTTTATAGAGTTTACCATATTTTCCACCTTTGGCAAGTAGAGATTCATGAGTACCTTCCTCAATTATTTTCCCTTTTTCCATCACAATTATTCGATCAGCATTAAGAACAGTTGAGAGTCTATGGGCTATGATAATAGATGTACGATCAGATAAAAGAACTTCAAG
>JBHLLI010000151.1:0-9715 GCA_048885765.1 Candidatus Hermodarchaeota archaeon | reverse complement strand
GTTAAAAGAAAATTGAAAAAAGATACAACTGGATCTTGCTTTTTCATAAGTGCTAGAAATGATTTCAATTACTATTTCCTTAATAAAAAAAAATCCTTCAATATAGAAGAAATTGATCCTAAAATCTTGAAGGGTAATAATTATGAATACTACAAGAACCCAAAACTGCTAATAAAACACAATAATATTATTCCTGAAGCAATTTATACCAAAGAAGATGTTTGTTTTACATCCTCAATTTACTCTTTGTTACATGAGGATACTGACGAATTGAAATATTTATGCGCTATTCTTAATTCAATCCTAATCCAATTTTATTGTATTTACGCTATTAATAATCAGAAGGATACTACCATAAATTTAAATCAATATATGATTAGACATTTACCAATTATTAAACCGGACATAACTAATAAAAATAAAATCATAGATAACGTTGATTTGATTGGATCCTTGTTGTTAAAGAATGACAGATCCTCTTTAAATAAATATTATGAGGTATTAAGAGAAATCGATAACATTATTTTTGAATTATATTCAATTTCATATAATGAGAAAAACTTAATCATATCTAATACGATAAATCAAATTAAACATTTTAAAATTGTTTATAGGAAAGAAATTGGATCATTTACCTAGTTGAGTAAAGTGAAAATTACATCTATTATTACCTAAACCCAAATACTCATTCCTTTCTAACTTTATCAGAGGATTAAATTCATCTAGAATCGCTTCATAGAAAGGAATGCACATATTTTTACAAATTAATGGAATTTTATCTTGTCGTTCAGGATTTCTATCCATTATTGCCTTATAAGGACATTCATTTATTTCAATTTCTATATCAAATTCAGAAATTTTTCTAATTAAATATTTCCACCCCTCAACAGACCAACGGAATGTTAGAATTTCAACTAAATCGTTTAAACCATTTGTCTTAATATTTAAATATTTCTTAATCCTTTTGAAAATAATTTCCATCAATTTGATCCAAACATTTTTATCTATCTTTAAAGCTGTTTCCCAACCTACTTCTTTTTCAGTTTCCAGCATCCATAAACCATCCAAAGTAAAGAAATTTTTTTGAAAATAAAATAACTTATCCGCATCATTTACTTTTCTCATTATAATCCTCTAATTCATTTATAAAATTATTTAAAAGAATGAATACTAATTATTTATAATAATTCGCAATAAATAATACTTTTGTTAGAATAACGATAAAAGTTCTAATATTGCCATTTATGACTCTTTATTATATATCTTTATTCTATATATATAATTATTCAAATTCTATTAATTAAATTGATATTTAAATATTTAACAATGTTTAAATATGAAAATTTTTTTATTTAAATTAGATAAGACTAAATTAATAAATTTTATAATTATAAAATTTGATATTATACTAACCTAAAGTTAAGAAAATAGACCAAATTATTGATAAATATGATTAAGAAATTGAGTTACTCAATTTGGTTTTATAGTTATTAAAAAGAGGTCAAAAAATGGAAAATGTAATTTTAGCATTATTATTAAGTTTAATTGCAGGTTTATCAACCTCCATTGGAAGCTTTATTGCTTTTTTTATGAAAAAACCTAGCCCTCAATTTCTTTCCTTTATTATGGGATTCTCTGCAGGAGTAATGATCTTGATTTCATTTGTAGAATTACTTCAAGGTAGTATCAATGAGATTGGGCTAATATTAGGGAATGAGTTGGGATTATTATTAGGCTTATCCTTTTTCTTTACTGGAATGATAATCATGTTTTTAATTGATGTTCTAGTTTCTCATGAATATGAATTTGAGGATTCTATTGAAGTATTTATCAATAATAATGGTCAATATAAACCGCATCTTCACTACGGGCATAGACACAGACATCGTTTGCATCATCGCGGTGAAAAAGTTAATAATAACTTAGTCAAGACTTCTATTTTTATTTTTTTTGGTGTATTTATTCATAATTTTCCAGAAGGTATGGCAACCTTCATTGGTACTCTAACTCAGGTGGAACTTGGAGTTTTATTAACTATTGCTATTGCTTTACACAATATCCCTGAAGGAATTGCAGTAGCTGTCCCGATTTATGCGTTTACATTAAATAAGAAAAAGGCATTTAAATGGTCTTTCATATCAGGTATGAGCGAACCATTAGGAGCTATAATAACATGGTTAGTTCTATTCCCTTTTATAAATGATTTTATTTTAAATGCGATGTTAGGAGTAGTAGGAGGTATAATGGTTTATATTTCGTTGGATGAACTCTTGCCAATTGCCCGATCTTTAGCTAAAGAACATTATTCAATTATCGGAATTATTACTGGGATGTTTGTTATGGCAGTAAGTCTGGTAATACTATAAAATATTAAATAAATCTTTAGCATTCTTGAAAAAGATTTTTTCATAAAACTCTCTAGGTAGATCACAATCTAACAATCCTTTGGTAGAATTTTCATAGTTATAAGGAATATTAGGAAAGTCACTACCGAATAGTATACGATCTTGGTAAGATAATAAGATATCTTCTGTCGGTCTTTTTGTAATTCTTTCAGGAAAGATATTATCTGGAATAAAAATCATAGTGGTGTCCAAATAGAGATTCTCATATTTGTCTAATAATTTTATGAATTTATCATACTCAAAAGCTCCCATATGAGGTACAATTATTTTCATATTAGGATATTTTTCTATAAATTTTATAAAATTCCGGTAACCCACGTATTCATTTCTATACGGGGCAGTCCCTATATGAACACATAACCATTTCCCTCTATCTACAACCATTTCATAAGTTTTATACATTCTCTCATCATTTAAATAAAAATTCTGAACAAGTGGGTGTATCTTTATCCCATGAAAACCATAATCGTCGAATATTTTTCTAATATAATCATCACGGTCTTTATCATCAGGCCATACACATCCAAAAGGGATCGCATTTCTATATTCCTGACAAAATTTATGTACCCATTCATTTATATAATCTGCTACTCCTCCTTTATGAGCATAGTTATAGGTAGTAAAAGCTATAACATTCTTGCTTTTTAAAATCTGAATCAACTGTTCAATAGGATACTTATAGTTTATCGGCCATCCTCGAACATTACCCTCTTCATCTGGAATCTCAAAATAATCCCAAATCGCTTTAAAAATTTGAAGAGGAAAGAAATGACAATGAGAATCAATATATGAAAAATCAATATGCTTAAATGTCATCAATATGAGAAATTTATAGAAATTTATAAAATTTCGAATCATTAATAATCGAATTCATATTGACCAACCTTTATTTTTTGAGTTATTTTTTCACCAGGTCTCTTCTTACAGACTTCTATTAAATTTATAACGTTATAGCCTCTCTTTTTCAAAAATGGTATACTTCGAAAATTATTGGGATGGACCCAATTATAAACAGTACTACTGCCTTTTTCTTCAGCAATAATTTCAGCTTTTTCATATAATTCAGAAGCGACTCCTTTCCTTCTTTCCTCAGGAATTACATAAAGCGCTTCTGACCATACTATATCCTCTTGGATTTTACAGATATGAAATCCTACTAAATTATCCTTATTATCTTCTGCAATATATATTGGATAATTACTCTCTCGGTAAAACTCTAATTCCTCTTCAGCAGCTTTTAAATCAATTTCTCTTTTACTTCCTTTCAACTCTGCTAATGCTATTCTGTATTGACCAATCAAATTCGTTAATTGAGATTTATATTTTGATTCATATTGTCTGATCTTCATTGAATTAACCTTTTTACTAAGTACAATTACTATAAACGTACTTGAAAAAGAAAAAGAAGGAAAAAGTTAAAAAAATTAGTCTTTTTTTCTTAAAATTGAACTAAGTTCAGTTTTTAGTAGATCTCGTATTGCTACGCGAATTACTTCTGAGCGATTGGGATAGAGATTCATGTTAACTAATTCCTCGATTCCGGTTAAATAAGCCTCAGGTATATGACAAGTTATTAGTTTCATTTTTCTTTACAAAACCCCTTTTGATATTCAAAACTTATAGTTTTTGTTATAATTTACACACTTTTTTCAGATAATATATCGGTGTAATACTACGATAATATATTCCAAATTTACCCCTTGTAAATAGAAATTTTCGTGAAACTGATATAAAATCTAATTATTTACAAAATCTTGATCTGAAAAGATAAAAATACTATTCTCTTACAATATTTATTTTTACTTCGTCAAGGGACATTTATTTTCTCCTTTTCTTATTCTTTTCTGTAGTGATTCATTTAATGTACATATCATGCAATATTCTTTTAATAAGTGTTTTTCGTATCTGGTTATTTCATTTTTACATTTCTTACATTTTACTTTATTCTTCTTAAAAAGAATCAGTTTTTGCATGTGGGATCAAGTCAGTTGATTATATGAAGATAATAGTTACAAATTTGTATATTGTCTTTTGTTATTTAAGGATTGAAGTATAATTTTTCCCATTATCAGATAATATCTGAGGTTTAAGATTTCAGAAATGTTAAAAGATTTTACCAAAAGAATTTATATTGAATATTGAATAATCAAAAATTTTATTCCTTCATATCTTCAGGACAAATCTCTTTCCCTTCTAGAGAAGATTTTAGTGCTGCTAGAGCGAATTGAGTGATATATTTACCCTCCTCTCCTGTTAATTGTGGGTTCTCGTCATTCTTTATCGCATCAATGAAATGGTGTGTTGAATTTATAAAACCATACTTCCAGTCTCTATCTACATCTGATATTTCTTCTATTTTTCCCTCTCTAAATATAACTATGGCAGGAAAAATTCCTGAACTTGACATAACATTTCCCCCAGAAGTAGCTTGATTTATCCACATAACTCCATTTGAACCGGTTATGGTTATGAAATCATCTTCGGGATAATAAGGACTTGGTAAGACCATATTAGGACAATAATTATATTCCATAGTTCCATATTTTGGAACAAAAAAGTTTGAATTTTTAGGTGGAGCATATTTCCACATTATGTAAGCAGGAACGTCTAATTTATTAAATCTATCTATCCATGAATACACTTTTTCTACTTTTGCTCCTATTAAATGAATAGCTAACCAAAATTTATGAGATCCATCATCAAATACCATGGGGGACCCACATTCTAAACCTCCACCGCAGAGTTCTGGGTCTAATCTCCATATCCATGTGGTAGCAGAAATATCCCATCCCCCTTTAGTACCTTCAATAGTTTTTATATGAATTGAATTTACTTCACCTATAGCTCCTTCTTGTAATAATTGTTTGGCTTTCATAATGGGGGGATAGAAAGTAAAATTTTCAAATACTTTTAGTTTGATGTTGTTTTTTTTACAAGCATCAATCATTTTATTACAATCTCTAATGGTGTTTGCCATCGGTTTTTGCACACTTATCCCTATAATCTCTTTGCTTGCGGCGTATAGGGTAACTTCACAATGCAAATGTTGAGGTAGCAAAATTTCTAGAATATCAATTTTTACATCATCAAGCATCTTTTTATAATCAGAGTAAATTCGAACATTAGCACCAAGATTAAATTTCACAATTTTTTCTTTTACTCGCCTTTTTTTGGTATCACATAAACAAGTGATCTCAACATCATCTCGATCAAGATACCCTAGGACATTTAAATCAAAAATTACTCCACATCCAATTATTCCTATCTTAAATTTCTCCAAAATAAAACACACACTTCTATTAATTAAAAGAACCTAATTTTCTAACAATTTAATATTTAAAATAAAAATAAAAAAAAAAAATTTAGTAAAATTTTACTCAGACAGATTCTAATTTTCTGAAGTATTTTCTTTTAATTTTGGTTTACCAGAAGGATATAAATTTGTAATTTCATGCGGGGTAGTGTCGTATCCATTTTCTTCCATAATTTTATAGAGTTTTTTGGTGTTTTCTTCAACACTAAATTCCATTATTTCACCAGCGAGAAGAATATAGGAAAACGCTGTTAAAAATGGGATGCCAAAAAACATTACAACCGTGATAAGTAATCCAAATAAAATACCAATGGGACTTTGATTATCCCCAAAAAATCCTGAAAAGTCTACTCGTCCTAGAAATGAGAGAAATGTGAGTAACGCAGAAAGTCCTGCGATACCTTTAATAATAGATTGTGTCCAAATACTTATAGGTTCAATATCTCCAGGTTGCCGATATTTTTTGTTTTCCCGATAATAAGCGATTCCTGCATCATCAAGTAAATAATTCCCAGAAATGAAAAAGGAGAATAAGATAAATGATAATATCATTGGCAAAATACAAAACATCATGTAACCCATCATGAAATTAAAAAATTCTGTGGATCCAAAAACCTCAAAAGTTGTAGGATAATCTAAGAACCCTGTTAAAGCATCATAAGCATAAAAACCTACTGCTATTGAGAGGAGTAATGGTAATATTAGCCTTTTGAGCTGGATAATAAGACCAATCTCTTCCCGATCACTCATGTCCAATACAAGTATATCATGTTCATACCCTTTAGAAATTTTAAAGAATAAATCTCTGAGTTTAACGAAAATAAATGCAAATTGAGGTGCAAAGCGATTGTAGAGAGCGGCAGTCAATGGCAATGTCCCATACCACACAATAGAAACGATAATAAATGCCATTGTTATATTCGTCATGTTTGAGCCTAATATAAGTGTATTATTCATTACATTCATTAACATTAAAAACATGAAAAACGTTAGACTCATTAGTGCTATTGCTAAAACATTAACAACAACTGTTAGTTTATGTTCTCCAACAGCTTTACGCCTATATTGTAGTCTTTTTCCTCTTAGAATGATGATAATTACACCAGCAACTAATAATACTACCAGAACAACAAATAAAGGTAAACCTAATGGAAATAAGGGAGATAACCATATTCCCAATGGTTTTTGAGTAGAAAGCACAATAACCCTATCATCTCCCGATAGTGAAAAGTCTTTCTTACCATCTCCATCGAAGTCTCCTATTGTAATTACATAATCGCCCCCAAATTCGGTGTTTATAAGTGCAAACTCCCGCCAATTAACGGAACTCATAATTTTATAACGATTTACATCTGAAAATCCTACAAAAGGTCGATGACGTGTGTAATAAATTATATCATCAATTGAATCACCATCAAAATCCTCTTCTAAAACAAAAATATCAAAATAATCTCGTAGGCGAGTTTCATTTAACCTTATTTCATGTGATGCGAGCTCTAAAGAATATACCTGTACTAATCTGAAATCATCTCCTCCATGATCTCCGACTCTCATCTTAAATAAGAAATGACATACCCCATCTCCTTCGGCGCTGTGAATTTCGGTTAATTCACAATTATAATTTTCAATACCTAATTGAATTTTATATAATTCCCCACCATCAAAACCATTTAAAAGTGTAATATTTCCATCCCATGTTTCAATTAATATTTCTGGGATATTGTCAAAGTTTAAGTCTTCAATGATTTCATAATCATTTATCGTTCCACCAAAATCGATATTATAAATTTCATCTAGCATATTAGTCGAGCTAAGATTATATAAAATCATAGACCGTGTTTCTAGAAATAGTAAATGAGATTGATCTACGTGAGGAAGTACTTCAAAAGAAGGTAAGGTCATTTCAGCATGAACACCTCCATACCACACGTCATAAATACTCCTCTGTTTTGTTCCATTTATAAAATATGTATTAATACTGCAATTATACTCCGTCCATACACGATCTCCATCAGTAACTTTAATTCCTTCGCCTTCTAATAAAATTAAATCTTCTTGTGAATCATTTAAATCATTAAAACTTATCAAATCTAGTACAAAATAATTAGTGAAATTCATTCCATCTCCTGTTAAGATAGAGATATCAGTACCCTCAAATCCATCAATAATTTGATTGGTGTAGTTATTTCTTATTATATCAGGTTCGTAATGGCTATTGTATATACTCCAATTAGGCCGAACGGCAGCTTTACTAACAAAATAGTCTTTATGTCCATCTCCATCAACGTCCATTATTGGAAACACTTTTTTCACAGGGCCATTATACTCCTTCGCCCATAAAAGAACTCCGGTATCTCCTTCTAAACAATAAACACCACCGTATTGTACTGTAGCATAGCGTTCTGGTTGATCTGTTCCTCGTATATCAAGGTAAGCAATGATTTCATTAACTCCATTTCCATTTATATCTTCAGTTTCAAAGATTAAAGCTTCAGAAGGATATGTATCTCTAATGTCTTCCCATGCCCATCCTGCGTGAAGTTCCATTTGAGTGACAAAAATTATTCCCAAACCGCCAAAAATTAAGAAGGAGACTGCCATTAAAACTAGATTAATTGGACGTGAATCTTGTTCTTTGTTTCTTTTTGACTTCATAAAAATCAATTTTTTTAATATATTCTTATAACTTGAGAATAGATTTTAAATTATAAAATCTAAAAGATAAAAGTTGTATAAATAATTTTATTATTTATTAAAGAAAATACTTAGAAACAAATTAAATAAGAAAAAAAAATATTATTAAATGGGGTGCTTTAGAGTTAGATTTTACAATATCACGCCCGTTGAAATAGTAATTTCTTATTTCTAAAGCGCTCCGCCTTTAAATATTGTAATTGCTATTAATTTTCACTAATATCAATATTTTTTGCTGGCTTTTTACTCATTGTGATTTTTAAGAGGCCATTAGCCATCTTTGATAGTAAAGTTTCCGTATCTGCATCAATAGGCAAAGGAATGTCCATATCTACGTCAATAAATGTAAAACCTTTCCTGAAAAATGGTGGACAAAAGTCTTGAGTAGATTCTTTTTCTTTTGGTTCTTCCTTTATTTGTTCTTTTTCGGGAATCTTTGGTTTGTCTGCTTTAATATTTATATGTTTGTTAATCAATGATACTTTGACATCCTCTTTTGTCCGACCTGCTAATGGAACAGTAATCAAATATGAATCTCCTAAGTCCGTAATATTAAAGGGAATGTGACTTCCTAGAAATCCATGCATGAAATGCTTAGCCATACGTTTCATTTTGGCAATGTCCTGGGGGCTAAAGTCAAAACAACCAGCAAATCCTTTATATCCATGTCCATGATGTGTTTCATTACACATTAGATTTTCCTCCTTGCTTTTTTTTTAATTTATATTGGAAAAGATTAAAAACGTTCATATTCATCATCATCGACTATTGGGATTGATTTGGTGTTTTCGTCTCTTTCTTTCTTTAACTTTTTCAAAAGATCCTCATATTTATTTATTTCATTATTAAGCTCCTCAAGTCTTGCTACAATTCTCTCTGTACTAAACTTTAGATCCTGAATTATTTTCTCAATCTTATTAATATTTTTTAACGAGAAGTCTTCATGATCAATTTCTCTATAACTTGTTCCACAGTGATATGGAAAGCAGGACATCACACCTCTTATACCTTTTTCTTGGGGTAACCAGGCATTAACTATTGTGCGTATGTAATCTCCAAGTGTATTCAAACTTGTTTCGAAATTGTCTTTTAAGACTTCTTTTAATCTTTCAATACCTTGACTTGTAATTCTGTAAATCTTTTTCTGGCGATTGTTTTCATCAATAAATTCCTCTGTTTCAACGAATCCTTTTTCGTCTAGTCTATTTAATAAAGGATATATGGTGCCTGGAGAAGCTCTCCACATAGGTTTAAACTTTTCATTGATTTCTTGACTGATTTCATATCCAGAAATTCCTTCTCG
>JBHLLI010000150.1:0-9772 GCA_048885765.1 Candidatus Hermodarchaeota archaeon | reverse complement strand
TTGATGTTATGAGTATTCTTTTGGAAGAAATAGTAATTATATAAGAAAGGAAATATACTAAAAAGAAAAACCCTGCTAAACATATTCCTAATATTTGATTAAAAATAAAGATAATAATTATAGTTATTAATATCGGATAGAAAACAATTTTTGTAAAAATTTTGAAATATTTAGAAATATTTTGGCGTCTTGGTTCTTTTTTTCTACTAGGCATAGGAGTTTCTATTCTACATAATTGTTTTAAGAATTTGTTTTTGTTCTCCTGATACTTTTTCTTTGTTTTCAGGGTTTTTCAAGTTCCGAATAGCATTCTCAATTGTTTCCAGTTTTATTGAGTATTTTTCATACAATTCAGTAAAGCTGTTTATATCGATGTCATTATTGTCATATAATATTTGCAATTGTTTTAAAGTACGCCCAATACCAGCTTTGCTATTTTGGAGTTCCTGTATTTTATTGAAATCTATCAAAACATCTGACATAATATTCTTATAACGTCGGTAGGCATCGAAATTTAGGTCTGTTTGCTTGTATTTTGTTAAGAAATTAGTTGTTCTTGGAATGAAGGGAGCTAGATTTTCAGGCACTATTATAAGGGGTTCTGGATCCTGTATTCCTAATGCTTCTTTATCATTTATTATCTCTACATCGTTATCTATGATATTATTATTTACTACAGATAAATTAGTCCTTATACTCTGTTCTTCAGAATCAGTTAAATCTGAAGATTTAGTTAGCATATATTCCCATAATTCTTCCGCCTTCATATAATAGTAGTTAGCTTTCTTTTGCAGATTTTCAATTAGTTTTTCAGTATCGTCTTCAGGTGATAACTTTAATAATGATTTAGCTTTTAAATCGCAAGCTCTACCCATATCATAATTATGCTGAGCTTTAAAGTGATTTTCCTTTTTCTCATCATAGTTTCTTAAAAAGGCTAATCTTTTTGTTAGGGCACTTAACCCAGAAGATAAATTTGCTGCCATTGCAAAGTTCTCTTTCTTTTCTTCGCTCATAGTAGCTAAATTTTGAGCAAGAATACGAGCTTCCTCGGAATTTAATTCAAGATTTTCTACTGATAATGCGAGTCCTTTATCCTCCTGTCGAGTGCATGCCGCACTAAAATAAGCTGAAGTTTTATACATTTTACTGCATTCTACCATTGCGACTATTGCGTTTTCCATTAAATTATCTGCTTCGAACTTATTGGAGAGGTAAGAATATGCTTGTGCTGCAATCCATAACACTCGTGAACATTCAAAAATCAGATCCCATATTTTGATTTCTTTTTTAGCAACAGGATCATAGAATGAGGGAGTAATATCTAACTCTTTAAAAATTCTTATTTGGCTTTGAGTTTTATAATTAACATTTAGGATTTTTATATATTCTAAGACATTATTTAGTTCAGAGAAGGTAAATTCTTGCTTCTTTTCTAATGCTTCCTCTAGTGTTTTAATTTTATAGTGTAAAAAGCGTATCCTCTGCATTGTAGTTAAATCAAAAAAGGTTTTTAATTCTGTTGATTTCTTTATTTCTTCTTTGGGTAATTGCTTTTCAACTTTTTGTTGTTTTACAGGTTGTGTAGTTGATTTTAACTCAATTTTTGGTTTTAATAAAGGTTTGATTTTAAGGGTTGGTTTTTTTAACTGTGTATAATTCATAAGAGGTTTTTCTAATTGTGGTTGTTTCTGTTCTTTTAACTTGGTTATTGGTCCCGCATTTTGGGATTGAATTTTGCTGTCAAACTTTACAAACCCCAAAAGTTGGTCTTGTCCTACTTTTCTCTTAATTGATTCAGTGAAAGATTTTTCTTCTTTTCTCATACTCTCTAGGTACTTTTGTGCAATATCAATATACCTTTTTGCCTCTGACGGGTCCATACCTTTTGTCTTCGATAAATCTTCAATACTCAAAGAAGCTAATTTTTTTATAGAGCTTAATGGAATTCTTAGATTAGTTTTTTTATCAGGTGATTTTGGAGTGTTATGGATATTCGTTGATCTGGAGGTATTTGATGCCACTCCTTTGTTAATTATATTATATATTTTATCTTTTGCTTTAATTCTTTGAATATGCTTCTGTGCAAATCGAATATAGTTCCTTGCATTTGTAACACTAATACCATCTATAACTAGTAGATCTTCTATTCTCGAAGTCGCTAATTTTTCTAGTGAATCGATACCTATCTCCTTCATTCTTTGCACAGTCGCCTTTCCAATACTATTAGCAACGTTCATAATGGATGTCATTTATACCTATAATAAATAATTCAATGTTTTATTTAAAAGTTGAGCATTATATTCCGACATATTAATTTATAATAATTGACTTTCATTTTTGTAAAAAGACTCGTTCTAATGTGATAAAAGTTAGATTGGACTTGTTTTTTATTATTTTTAACCAAAAAAGAAACAGATTTTTCGTGTTTATGGACAGAACTGTCGTTTTATGCATATTACGGAACAAAGCATAAAATTTAAATATTCATTCAATGCTATATATTACTTGGTGATGTATCCAAACAACATCTACTGTCTCGATTTCGAGACCAATGGCAGTTATTCTAAAGCTGTGACAAGGATTCTAGTAATTACCATCCTATTAGCTGTTGGGTTATCTGTCTTGGGAGCGTGGGATGTTGCTCAGAATGACTTTCAAGATAAAGATTTTGAATTGTCATTCATTCCGGAAAATAAATCTTCAGAGGAAAGTTCCTCAGATATAATTTCGGAAGCAACTATCTTTGGGTTTAGCGACGTGCCAGTACCAGAAAAAGGATGCTTTGGGCCTTATGACACCGTCCCTGGTGATATGGTAATCGCTGAACAAGTGCTTCCTACAGGTGACTTACCCTTATGTATAGATGATAGCTACTTAGCAGGTAGTTATATTATAGTCGGCACATATGGTGGTTATGAGTGGTATGATGGATGCATTAGCGTCATACAAGCAAAATCAGATGATTCCTTCTGGTGTGATGATATTGTCGGTTATATTGATATAACTGCAACAGAAATGTCTGATTATGTAGATGCCATCCATGGCTGGTCATATTATATGCTCACGTTCAATGTTAGAGGAGATCATCCAATTGTATTGGATAGCAATTATCCTCCAGACTCTCCACTAGGAGATTTCCTTGTATACTTCCCACATGACAATCTTGATAAATTCGTTCATCTAAAGGTATGCACTGAATGGACAGGATGTGGTCTGCCCGAACAGCACTTTATGGTAATACTGGCACATAAAGCTATGTCCCAGAATAAAATCCCAAACTCCCGATATACATCGCCAGTTTAGAGTTAACAGTTGGAATAACTGTTTGAATGGCAAGATATCTTGCCATTTTTTCTTTTTTCTATATTCTCAATTATTAACACTGATTTGATTATTTTACCTTCTATTTCTAATAAATTTTGAGTGCAAATTAGAATACAAAATATGTTTGATTTTTGATTCTCCCAATATATAAAAAATTTAAGCAATAGATTATAATTAAATAATGGTACCCTATAGAACGCATAATGATATTATCAAATAAGAATATAAATTAATCTAATGTTATTTTCAAAATGAGCGATAAGGAAGATTATAATTTTAACAAATACTTAAGTGAAGCACAAAAAAAAGTTAAAGAATTTATGCTTGAGAGGGAACAGTTGAATTTAAAACTCAAGGATTATATTCTCAGTTTTCAGAGCTATGATTCTGAAATTTACAACTCATTTTTAGAAGCGAGAGACTTTTATACTGAAAAGCGTTATAAATACAATCTAAAATTAGAAGAATTGAGAAGAAAAAAAAAGGAGTATGAACGACTTTGGAGTTTTCTCACTGAAAAATTGGAAACACTCCCAAAACTAGAAATTAACGGTAATATTTCAACTTCAGTTGAATATACTAAACGATCTCTTGAAGTTATCGAAGGTAATATAGAAAAGCTAACAAATATCCTTGATGAACAAATCTTAGACATTGATGAGGAAAATGAAATTATTGAAAAGCTAAGGGAATTGGAGAGTAATAAAGAAGAAAAATTGAATATATTATCTGGCCTAAAGCAGAAACAAGTCATAAAATTGCAGAGTAGTGAATATTATATAATTCAAAATAAAAAAGAAACTATTGAAAAGGATTTAACAGAAATCTACAATAATCTAATTAAACTCTCAAACAAAAGGCTTCTCACTCATAAGAAAATGTTTGTGTTGTATAGGAAAGTTAGAGAATTTGAAAATATTAAGAAAGAAATAGAAAATCAATTAATAGAAAATAAAACTAATGCTGATGAGTATCAGCTACTATTCTCAAAATTGTTGAATCTAAATAAAAAAGTTTTATTAGAAGAATTAGCAAATAAAGAAAAAAGTAAAATACGACCAAGAAAAATACCACAATCCAGTGTTAAAGCCATAATTAAGAAAAAAAGAAAATTGAAAAGAATGGAACAAAAGAAATTGGAAATCGCTTTAAATAAGCAAAAAGCGGGGAAAAAATTAGATTTCTATGAATTACAGCTTATTTTAAAGCATTCAAAAAATTAGAAAAAATTCAAAAAATATAGAATAGAACCATAACAGACAAGAGGAGAAAAGCAGCAATCAGAACTTTTTTTAATTTGCTCTTATCTTTTGTGTGTAAATTTTCATAATACCGACTTTTTGTTAATTTTATTGCTACAGGAATCATTACACCTAAACCTACAGTCGAGAAGATAAATCCTAATGGATTAGATAAAATTTTAAATGGTGCCAAGGGTTGATATTTTATCACCATTACTTCTTGATAATCAATATTTCCAAGGTTATCACGTGAGTAAAATCTAATAGTAATAATAGAACCATGAGTTTTATTGTCCCAAATTAATTCCCATAAATCCTGATCAATTCTACCTATTGTACCAGTAAATTCTATAGGTGTAGTGCCATTATCTATGATATACCAACAGGTATATATACCATTTTCATCAAATAGGGTGAGTTCAAAAAAAGGCGAGTTTCGATCAACCCTCTGATTTTCATTTGGTAATAAAATAGTAATGTTAGGGCCAATAGTGTCTTTTGATAAGTGTAACTGAAATAGATTATTCAAATTTCCTAAAGTATCATTAGCAAAAAGTTCTAAAATAAAAGTTCCTTGGGGTAGATTATTCCATATAAAAGAATCAAGATATTGGGTTAAGTTATTTGTCAAATCTATTTTAATATCATCAACGATATACCAAACAGTATCTAAATTAGGTTCAATAATTGTGAGGTTGATTAAGGGTGCTAAAGCAAAAGCGGTTTGATTAAAAGGTAAATTTACTAATATTATGGGGGCATCTGGATCTTTTCTTACAAGTACCTCATCATATCCAATTTTACCAAGTGAGTTATTGACATAAAATCTTATTATAATTATTTCATCATCATAATTATCCCATACAGCTTGGTTTATTTTACCACTTAATCCTGTAAACGTAAAATTCGTCAATCCATTGTCTAGTGTATACCATGTTGCCTGAATCCCAGGTCCAGATTTATAAATTATAAAATCAGGTGCATTAATTCCAAAAACTTCATTGTTACCAGGAGAACTTATGGTAATAACTGGAGCATAAATATCTTTTCTAACAGTTATATCATGATAACCTATGTTACCGACAGTATCATTAGCGTAAAATCTTATAGTAACAGTCCCATTACCAAATTTATCCCATATTGTTTGACTAATTGACCCAATAGATCCTGTAAATGTTATATTTGACATTTCACCAATTAGAGTATACCAAGTGGTATTTAGATAAGTTTCAATAACAGAAATTTCAAAATCAGGAGCAATATCTCCAAAAAGTCCATCTGGGTAAGGAAAATTAATTGTTATCTCTGGTGCAAGAGTATCCTTATATAAAGTTAGGTTTATAGAATTTTTATGCCCAAATGTATCTACAACGAAAATCTCTATAATGAACATCCCTTCTTCTATTTCGATCCATAATAGGTTATTAAATAACTGATCAGTATTATTAAGTAGTGGTAAGGGAATATAACCAAGTGATGTATAACTTATTGAGTCTAGATTTGGATCAAATGCCATTATATTTAATAAAGGTCTTAAATTCCAAATTGTATTGTTTTGAGGTGAATTGACTACTATAATAGGCGCCATGGTGTCTTTATAGAGGGTTAATATAACAGGATCATTTAAATTTCCCGCAGTATCATTTGCAAATATTAAAGCATTAAATTCTCCTTGAAATAGATTGTTCCATATATACGAATCTAGCGGTTCTGGCCCAGATGATAGAATTATTTTAGTCCCCATTACAATATACCAAAGTGTATCCAGATTATCATCAAATGCAATAATATCCATAATTGGAGGACTGGAATAATAGGTATTATTATTTGGGGAATTAATGGCTGTAATAAGTGGTTTATTTATATCTTTAGTAAGGGTTATATTTACTGAGGCAGATATTTGACCAAAAGTATCATTAGCAAAAATCTCAACAGTAAAAACACCTTCAGATATGCTTTCCCAGAGAAAAAAATCAAAAGCTTCTTCAGTATTGTTAGTTAATTCTATTGAAGTCGTCCCAAATTTATACCAAATAGTATCAAGATTTGGATCAAACGCAATTACATTGAATAGAGGTAGTGAGTTCCAAAATGTGTTATTTGTAGGAGCATTAATTAATAACGTTGGAGCAATCGTATCCTTATATAATGTTAAAACAAGTGTATTGTTGGGATGTCCAAATTCATCATATGCAGTAAAACTAATAAAAAATGCTCCTTGAGGAAGATCATCCCAAATGTCCTGATCAAGCAATACTTCTGTATTATTTTCTAACAATATATTACCCGGAAGATATCCTATAACAGTATAGATAAGAAAGTCGAAATTCGGGTCAAATACTGTAATATTTATTGGAGGTGGAGAATTGTAGTAGGAATGATTATAAGGGTTATTTATAATCAATTTGGGAGCAAGAGTGTCTTTATAATACGTCAAATTAACAGGATCGTTAACATATCCCAATAAATCCTCTGCAAATATTTCAATTATAAATTTTCCTTGAAATAGATTATCCCAAATAGAGCTGTTGAGAGTAATATCTGAATTATTTGGTATTTCCACATTTATAGTCCCTACTCTATACCAAATTTTAAGAAGGTGAGGTTCATATACTGAAACTCTAAAAATTGGCTCTACTTCACAATAAGAATTATTAGTTCCAGGATAAATAAATGTAATAGAAATTACGGGAGGATCAGGATCTTTTCTGACAGTAACTACATCAAATCCTATTTTTCCGAGAGAATCGTTGATATAAAACGTTATAGTTATATTAGCAAAACCAAAAAGATCCCATGCATCTTGATCAATGGTACTACTTAATCCATAAAAAGTATAATTAGTCTGTCCATTGTCAATTGTGTACCATGTGGTATTTAGTGCGAGACCTGATTTATAAATTGTAAAATTGGGCGAAATAACTCCATATAGCTCATTTTCTCCAGGAGACACTATAGTAATAATTGGAGCATATATGTTTTTTCTAACAGTAACTTCTACAATTCCTAGATTACCTAAAGTATCGTTCGCATAAAAAATGATTGTGACAGTTCCATTATCAAATTCTTCCCATAAACTCTGATTTATCTGGCCTGTAAAGCCAATAAATGAATAATTTGCAGATCCTTGTACCAAAGTATACCAAGTTTGGTTTAAATAAGTTTCACTAATTGAAATCTCAAAATTTGGAGCAATATCACCAAACAAATCATTAGGTTTTGGATTTTTAACAGTTATTAATGGATTTCTAATATCTTTATGAAGTTTCAATATAGAAATATTATGTATATTTCCTACTGTGTCGTTCGCATAAAAATATATTGTAAATTCTCCTTCTTCAGGCAAAATTTCCCATATACTTGAATTTAACTGTTGGTCTGTATTATTGAACAAAACAATTTTAATTCCTAATACCCGATACCATATAGTATGAGGATATAAATCTATAACTGTTACGTTTATGGTTGGTGCTACGTTCCAATAAGTATTATTATATGGAGTATTTATTATCAAATTTGGAGTTATAATATCTTTAAAGAGTGTAATGGTTAAAGTATCATTTAAATGCCCAAAAGTATCATTAGCATAAAAATATACTTGAAATTCTCCCTCTCCGGGTAGTTCACTCCAAATTGATAAATCTAATTGTTGTAGGGTATTGTTTGTTAATGTTTTATTTATGTTATTTATGCTATACCATATTGTATCAAGGTTAGGATCAAATGCAGATATGTTGAAAAAGGGTGCTGAATTCCAAAATGTACTATTTTCAGGGGCATTTATTGATAATGATGGGGCAAGTGTATCTTTATATAGCATTAAAATAACATTGCTCTCGTGATCCAAGATATCAAAACTGGTAATAACAACCTGAAATGCTCCTTGAGGAAGATCATCCCAAATGTCTGGATCAAGCAATGTCTCTGTATTATTTTCTAACACTTTTGGTGAATATCCAAGTACTGTGTATATAAGGACACCTAAATTTGCCTCCAATACAGAAATATTGATGGAGGGGGAGGAATTCCAATATGTATTATTTAGTGGAGAATTAATAGTAATGGTTGGGTAGATTGTATCTTTTTTCACATAAAAAACATCTTCTAGGACTCTTAGATTTCCTGCTTTGTCATAAACTCGTACAGACACATAATTTATTCCCTCCTGACAAGCTGTAAAATCAATTGTCCAGTCATCTACATAATCTGTAGCTCCAAGGTCAGTAAAAATATTAGTCCAATCTTTCAAAACTATTCCTTCTTGTCCAGACTCACTAGTAATTCTATATTGAGCAAAATCTAGATTGGATGAATGAATACCATCTGAAAAATCGATGTTGTATGTTGTACCTCCAGAATCACGCCAAGTATCATCACCATCTTGGGAGTCAATAATTAATGGTTCTGCTTCATCTAGATATAATTGGACTGTTCTATAATTATTATAATTAACATTTCCTGCCTTATCTACTAACCATACATAAAGGGTATGATTCCCATCTGAGGAAACAGATATGTTAGAAATCGACTCGATATCTATTCCAGCTACATAATTTCCATCATCATCTGATCCTGGAATCTCATTTAATTTATAATACGCTCCTACTATTCCAGACATGTCAGAAGGATTTACCCACGTTATATTAAAGCTATCTAGATTTGTCCATAAAGAAGGAGTAGCTGTTAATGAAGATGGTGCTAGAGGATCTGATGTATCTAAATACAATTGTGTTGTTATATAATGAGTATAATTTAGATTTCCTGCAGCATCAACCAACCATAAGTAAAGAGTATGATTTCCATCGGTGGAGACTATTATGTTAGATATAAAGTCTATATTTACTCCTGGAACATAGATTCCGTCATAATCTGATGTGGGAACCTCATTTAATTTATAGTAAGCTCCTACTATTCCAGACATGTCGGAAGGATTTATCCATGTTATATTAAAGCTATCTATATTTGTCCATAAATCGGGAGTCGCTATTAATGAAGAAGGGGCTAATGGAGCTGATGTATCTAAATACAATTGCGTTGTCATATAATGTGTATAATTAAGATTTCCCGCCTCATCTACTAACCATAAGTAAAGAGTATGATTTCCATCGGTGGAGACTATTATGTTAGATATAAAGTCTATATTTACTCCTGGAACATAGATTCCGTCATAATCTGATGTGGGAGCCTCATTTAATTTATAGTAC
>JBHLLI010000149.1:0-9835 GCA_048885765.1 Candidatus Hermodarchaeota archaeon | reverse complement strand
AAATGTATTATTATATACCATCCAAAGTATCCAATGGTCATAATTCCTGTCGCTTAGTATTGCATCTGGAGGAAAATTTAATTTACGATCTCCATCTTTTTCTCTGGATAATTTATTATATCTTTCAGCACCCCTAGCTGTAATTTTATATACTCCTCTTTCTACTTTTTCAATACATTCTTCAACCATTAAAGATTTCAAATAATATGACAATGTAGATTGCGGAATGCTAATAGGGTCTTCTTTAAAATTCGACCATTCAACAACGTCATTATTTTGAAGCATCCAAAGGATAAGATGTTCAGTATTTGTACGTTCAAATCCTGTATCTCTTAAGAGTTCTTCAGGTGGAAAATTAATTTCTTGAGTTCGACTCATAAAATTCACACTAAAGTGTTCTTACTTGCTTAATTATTATATATTAGTTACACTATATATAGTTTCTACATCGAAAGTTCAACCTGTGTTATGAACCAACATATGAACCCGAAGTAATGTTGAACTTATGATTTATTGCTTGCTTTAAAAGTGTACCATTAACTCCAAAATTTAGTTTTAGTATAAGTAAACCTATATAAACCGCTATGAACTTTAAACTCCAGAATGAATGATTTGGAACCTCCAATAATTTTAGAATTTTGAAGTATTTTCGAACTTCAAAATACTGTTCAAAAATGTGAAGTATAATCTTTTAAACTAAATTTGAATCATCAGCTAATTTTATCATCTCAAATTAGCTCGATCTTTTCAATAAGGCGTTCCCCAAGCTCAGATTCTAGATAATAAAATCTGATGGGTTATTGATTTAGTTATTTGCTGGAAAAGGAGTGGACCCCTGACCTCACGAGGGAAATAAATCCCTAAACATATTGATAGGAGTAGAAATCCGAGTGTAAGAATTTACACTACCAAAAGACAAAAATCCAGGGTGTAAGGTAGGGGAACCACATGGTTTATATAAATTAAGTAGTAATAAATTGCTCATTTCTGTCAATTCAATTCAGATTAAACTATTTTTGCATTTATAGTTATTCCTTTTAAATAATAAGTTAGGGGGGTGTTGTAAAACTAACTATTATAATTAAATTTAGAAGTCAAAATAACTAAGGTTAAGGATGAATTTACGAATAAGAAGCTCTTACTACAAGAACATCCTGAAATCTACAATGAGTTTGATATAGAATTCACTCCACGATTAAATATAAAGTAGTAAGATTATGCTCCTAAAACAAAGGAAAATGAAAATTTCTAAATAACTATGCTTTCGAAATATCAAATCCAATTTTTTTCAAGATCCAGGTATCAATAACAAACTCTTGCATAGTCGATTTGTTGGTAGAAAAGGCAGAGATGAGATAGTGTTTTGGAATCCAAAAAGAACTCCCCGTTGGCAATCTAATACGAATTGCTTTTTGATCAGCCTCAGCAAAATAACCTGAAATGGTGGTACCCAGAATTAAAGCTTCTTTTTCATTTATTATCATTGACTCTGTCATACACAACTGGAGGGGTAAAATGTTATAAAAAGAACTAAAGTGTGATAAATTAGTAAAAAGAATGTGAAAATGGTGCCTGATTTTGTATTTTCTGTTGGAAAAAGATATTATTAAAAGGTCGTAAGATATTATATACATGAATAATCCAAAAGGTAATATATTATGAGTTATCAATATCGATGTAGGAATTGCGGAAGACCGATTGATTCAGATCAGCAGCGAAACTTCTTTTCTTATTGTTATGATTGTTTTAGAGACTATAAATCAAGTAAGATGAAGCAAGGTACAGCGATGCGAATTATTGGCATAGTGGGTATTATCATGGTAGCGTTTTATGAATTGATGTTTAGTTTTACTCTTAGGTATTTCTTTTACTATAGCCCCCCTTTACGAATAGTAGCATATATCATCGGAAGTATCATAGCGTTATTGGTTCCTATCTTATTAATTGTATATGGAACTAAAAGAATCAGAAAATGGGAAAGTGTCTTTCAAGCAAAACCGGTAGCGCCTCCTCAGCAAGTAATATCTCCTCAACCCGTATACACTACTCAAGTTCAAAAGAATTTTTGCCGTGAATGTGGGGCTAAGATTGGGGATCCTAATCAAAAATATTGCGCATCTTGTGGATCTGAAATTTAGTACTATTTACAGAATCTCTAACAACTGTAGGTTTTCTAAATATGGTTGTATAAAGTTTGCCATGATATTATAAACATTATCATCAACTATGCTTATTTGCCCAATTCGATACCTATTACCTCGCACTTTATAAATTTATATTTATACATTATATTACCTTGGCAGTTTATCATCACGCATGGTACTTATTTGAGCGAAAAAGAGAATTATGAGAAGAACTTATTTATATCATTCGCTAATCTACCCTTCTTTTTCTAATTTTTCCCTTCTCATTCTTTCTCTTATTTTTTTTATTATGAACAAATGAAAATTCTGGTGGGGATTCATGTATTTAAATCTTTATAAATTGGAAATCCGGTAAACCCACATTCTTTAATTTGTCGGATTTTTATTAACTCTCATAAGTACATATTCATAATACCGGTAAGGGCTAAGTATATGGCAAGATCTCTACAAACTGTCACTTATTACACGTGTAATCCCCTTGATTTCTTGCCCATCGTTAATGGCGTTCATAGAGTAATTATCTCTTAATCGAGTATTATGCGGTGTACTTACTCTTAAATTTCTTGTTTTAATGTTTTTCTTTATTACTTTTTATGAAATAAAACACTAAATATAAATCATTTTGACTTCTTTCTTCATGGGCTTCTTTTTAATTCGGGGCAATAAAAAGATTATTAAATCAGTTAACTCATCTTCTGGCATTTCATGAAGCTCCTCATCAGTTTTGATTTTTAATAATTCCTCATATATTTGGTCCTGTGAAATTTCCTTGAACATTCTTAAAATTTTTTTTATAGGTTCTTTTTGAAAGAAACACGGAATTATAGTTACACCCTTTATTTTAACAGTCTTTATGTAAATTTAGGATTAAAAATATTTATAATTTGCTAGAATTTCACAAAACTGTCAGAATTACAAAAGTTGGAATTTATAGTGTTGTTTTTAAAGTTTAAAAAAGAGGGAATTGTGCAATCAAAATTTAAAAAAAAGGAAGTAATAGAGTTGTTTCTTAACAAATTTATATTGACAATAGATATTGAATTTGACATAGAACCTCTGAAAGAATTTAAGATCCTGATTAAAAAATCTCCTGAAATGGATTTATTCATTAAATTAAATTTGGAAAATGAAAAATCTATTTATGATGCGTTGTTCGATGATATAATTTAGCAAGACAAGATAAAGAGGGTCTTAGTTATTTCAGAAAAAAAAGTCAAAAATTTTTTTTATTTTTTTTTTATTTTACCTTATTACTAAAATATAGCATATTAAGAATTATTGTAGTTTTAATTGCAATTCTTATTATGTAATACCTAAGTGATATAGGTTTTTTTATGCAATCTAATATTATTTATAAAAGAGATTGGCGTTCTAAAGTTAAAGATACAATTTGCAATCTGAAAAGGAAGTAATATGTATCACCTTAGAATGCCAATCCATGATGAATAAAGTAAAATCTCCTTTTTAAACTTGAAAAGACTGTGTTAACTGTAATTTATTATCAAAATGAACAGTAAATTATGTCAGAAGAAAATGAACTTGAAATGACCTTAATGATGGAAATAAACGATACTATATTTTAGATGAAAAAAGACCATTTTTAATAGTTCTAAACTAAAAAGTTCTAAACTCTAAGACAGAATTTCAGATATTTCATAATAAAAAACCATATCAGGATATTTATTAGGAGTATCAAAGAAAAATTCATAGACAATAGGCCATAGCACATTCTTATTGAACTTTTCTTTAATGAGATCTTCTTCACTAGGTAATATAATGACTTTTTTGAATAGTTCCTTTAACTTCTTTAAAATCTGGGTTGATTCCCAGTTATTTTTTAAATAGTTAAAAAATTTATCATCATCATATGTTCTTGTCAATTTTATTACTTCGAATAATAATTGATCAAGATTATATAATGATTTACGTAAAATGATATCATCAAATATATCAGCATAATGAGACAACTTAAAATCTCTTAGATGACTTTTTATCTCATTTATTATTATAGGTTCTAATACAAAAGATTCTACTTCTACTTTGTCATGGATTTTGGTAAAATGTTGTGCTATTTCATCTCGTAGATGCAAAATCTTCTCTTTCATTGAAAAGAGATTATTGAATTTTTTTCTAAAATTTTTCCTTATATTAGCAAGACTCAAGACTGCGGGAATAAGAATTATAGAAAAATCCAGACTAAACTGCGATAAAAATGATATAATGGGATTTAATTCACTTAGTTGGATAATTACTTTGTTAAAGTGATATAATGAGAGAAATACCAAGACGAATAAAAGACAACTATATATAATATATTGTTTAATAAAATAATCCTTTCTTGCTATTGATGAAAATTTCATTTTGAACTCGCCACAGTATAAAAGAATATATTATCTTTTAAATTTTTTTTTTTTGGAATAAAGATGATTCAATTAAATTTAACTAATCATTAAGTAGTGCTTTAATAATTTTAAGAAATCTTAAAGTACAATCCAAGAGTTGGGTTTTTATAAAAAATTTGAGAATTTTGAAGTATTTTCGAATTACAAAATCCTTTTCAGAAATATATAATTTTGACTCATTATCATTAGGAAGTCTATAAAAATAATTGTCATGAAGAAAAAAACTGATTTATTACATGATAACATAATTGTATCATCCCAATATTGAAATTTTTGGTAAGTCTTGATTATAATAATCAAAAATTGAAATGTGCTATTTGGATTTTCGTTAATTCAGTAAGTTATCACTATGGAATAATTTTGTAGAATGATAAAGAATAGTAATCGAAAGTATTAATAATATTTATATATAATACTTAGTAATTAATTTTACTGGAATCTACTGTAAAATATGGAAAATTAGATATAATGCTATTAACATGAAATTCCAGTTATAGATATAAAAGAAATAAGAAAGAGAAAAGAGGTTCTAATTAATGAGAAAAAATCTAAAAATTGAGATTCTTCTATTTCTTACAGTTATATCAATAATAACAATAATACCAGTTCTAACAATCAATCCAACAACATATCCATATGATGAAAACTTTTCTGAAATAGTCAGCGAACTAAAAACATCAGCAACATCTTATAAAAAGCTAACTATATATTATGTTACTGATGGATCATATGATTATTCTCAAGCAGATAGCGTAGTTCATAAAGCGGCAGCTCAAATTGAATCAGATGTCCCAGAAATTGATATCTCCGTAGTAGGATGTGGAGCTGTGTGGGATACTTCTGACTTAACAGTATATTATGCTTATGTATTGTGGATAAAATATCCATATTTCGATGCTTATGAAGCTATTGATGATCTTAGAGATGATTTCAAATCTAAATCTTGGCTATCTGACACTAGCACCACGTTAAAGAAATTAGTCGGATTCACAAAAAGAATGAATCATAATGGCATAGGACAACAACCAGGTAAGTTTTCTGTTACTGCCTCAATGTCTACTCCAGGGAATGCTAACTGGCAGGATTATGCTGTTGTCAAACATGAATTAGGGCATAATTTTGGCTGCGGTCATGATAGTAGTTACTGTATAATGAATTATTTCTGGGCATTTACAACCCCTGATGTCTGCTACTGTTCCGGTTGTGAAAACGATATCTTAGCTCATTTTCAAATTTAATTTATAAAATCAACTTCTTTTTTTTATAATTGCATTCTTCCATTATGCAATTTAAACACGAGAAGAATTAATTATCAAAGAACATATATCGTGTCCTTTCAGACAGGTTTTTACAAGATTGAGGGAGTTCTTCCATAGATTGATACCAAATTAGATTGATATTAGAGCATGTCTTAATGGTATTAAAGGTTAAATTTCCAGAAAGAATCCAAAAATCCAACCATAGTTTAAGATAAAAAACTATATAATAATAGATTAGGATTATATTCCTGAATCTATTGAGGTATAAGACTAGGTTGAAGATAATAAATTCAATTTAACATAATATCACTCCGAGGGAAACAATTGCAAATAGACAATAAAATAGAATGTGTTAAAAAATTCCTCACATACTTATACCAAATAAGGAAAGAACCTAACAAGATAATCAAGGAGAAATTATATAATGAGACCAAACTCAAAATAGACAACTTAACAGATAAAATCATAAAGGATCTTGAGACTCTTTTATATACATACAAAGAAAATTCATAATTCATATCTTAGATTAGGACAAGTTCGAAAATGTGAAGTTTAATATCTTAAATTAAATTTGAATCATCAGCTAACTTTCATCCGAGGTTAACTTATCAATCGCATAATTCCTCATTTCGAGAATTTCAATAATTTGACTACTCAACATGACTACTGAACGATAGAATACATGGACTTCGACTCCATAATGTTCAGAAATTAGCTTTTAAATTTGCTTCATTAAATATAATGACAGAAATATCGAAAAAAAAAAAGAAATTTTATTTTATTATATAATTATTTCCTTCAATGACAAATACAAATTCTGAAAATGTGAAAGGCCAGAATGCAATAAATTCTAAGTCTATAAATTCAGACATACCATTAGTATGATCCGCACCTAATACACCAACTTTAACATCATCGCTAAACCATAAAGCAAGAGTTACTTGCCCTAAAACTGAATGAGTAGCAGATAATAAAGGAAGAAGGAGATATAATCCATTAGACAATCGACCATATAACCTTACGTTATCGATGTGCGATATGGTTTTATAATGTTCAGTAAGTCGTAAATGATATCGATTATTAACTGCTAACGGTTCTGTATTTAAAGTATGATAAAATTTGACGTCAATACCATCCACATTATGGATATCTAATAATCCTTCTGGAATATATTGATCACCATTGTATACAGAGAGATATGGACATCCACCTCCACCACCAGCAGAATTTTGAACCGTTACACTTATTGAATCTATTTCTGTACGCCCTAAAGAATCAAAGGCTTTGCAAGTTATTGTGTGTCCTCCATTAGACACTGTGTTAGTGTTCCAATAATAAGACCAACCATCTGCTCCATTTGTATCTTCACGTTTTAATACACCATCAATCTTAAATTGTACTTTAGTAATTCCTGCTTTAGAGCTTGCTACCGCTCTAATTGTTTTATATCCACTTATAGTTGCTCCATTACTAGGAGATATTATATCAATTGTAGGAGCTGGTGGTTCTATCACTGAAAACATGGCTCCATTATCAAAATATCCTAAATTTTGATTAGGACTTGCATCAATTGCTTCTATATCAACATAATAATTTCCATAAGCTGCGCTAGAAGAATCCCATTGAGCTTCATAAGTATCACCTACAACGTTAGTCATTTGTAAACTTGCGATATTTGTACCATCTGGATATTGAATGTAAGCAGTAACAGTTTGAAGACTAGAGAGATCTTCAATGTTACAAGTGATTGTCTGAATGTCAAACCTATCAAGTGGATTGTTTGATACTAATATATTAGAAATAACTGGATTTATTGTATCCTCGAGATCATACACAATTGCGTTATCTATATACAAGTTATTAGAATTAAAACTCGCATCAATTGTATTTATATCAATATAGTAAACACCTAAATGTGCCGATTCATAATTCCAAGTTGCCTTATACTTATCTCCTCCAATGTTTTTCATAGGAAGTTCAGCGATTGTAGTTCCATCTGGAAATTGAATATATGCTGTAATCGTTCTAATTCCAGATCCATCTATAATAGAAGTGATAATGGTTTGTGATTCTCCTAGTTCTAGAGGGTCATAAATAACTTGTATTCCAGTCATTTGCGGCGGATCAAAATCCTCTTCTATTGTAAACCATCGTTTTTCTGAACTCCATTCATTACCATAATCATCAAATCCATAGAATATAAGAGAATACGCACCATTTTCTAATTTTGGAAGCACAAAACTAGTAGGAGAGTAGATGTAATCACCATTATCAAGTTTATATCTAAGATCATCTATTTTGATTTTAGATATTGTATCAAAAAGTATTCCCTCTTTGAGATTATCTCCAATTGAATATTGATTATCCCATGAAAATCCAAATGCATCATAATAAACATCGTGAGTACCGGAACTATCTGTATGCAGATACAGTCTATCTGGAATTATATCAACTTCGAAGCCATATGGTCCGTACTTGACTCCATCTACATATAATTGCCATTCATTTTCTGACAATCCTTGATAATAATCACCAGTCTGTTCAAAATCAATTCTGAAATGATGCCATTCATTATCCTTCCATTGGTTGATAATAGTATGCCACGATCCATCATAATATTCTAATATATCATTATCTATTCTTAACCTAAATAATCGGTCTATTCCATTGGATGCACGCGGCTGTAAGTTTTGATTGTCTGTCGCATCTGAAGTCCTCCACCAAAATTCGATGGTTCCATATTGTTGGGCGCCTTCATCGAATATATGTATCGCTTGATGACCTCCTGATCCAATGTCTTCTAATTTCAGAACATCATTATGGCCATCAAGTTCAGATATTATTTTTAAAGTACAGCCTGCTCCACCATAATTTTGATCAACAAAACTGATAGATCCATCCCAATCACCTTCAAATCCATAGGTAGCAATATAATAACCTAAAGACGGGCCACTAATTGTTGTATTTGTAGGATTTAAAATAGTTATAGCATGCTCGACTGTAAAATACCGAGTTTCTGAAGAAATAAGTTGATTTGACGTAGTCTCTCCATATACTTTTAAGGAGTGTATTCCATCGATTTTTGAGAGAGGAATATAGATTCTTTCTGAAAAAATTACCTCTGGGCTATTGTCTAATGAATATGTTGACCACAAAAGATCATCTTCAGCAACAATTTCTAAAGGAATTCCAACTTCAAAATTATTATTAATTCCAAAAATATTATATGTCTCATTTTTTGGGGTTTGAATATGAATTCCTTCAATTTCTAAAGAATCTGCATAACCTATATAAACCTCATCAGTGATAGGATCATAGGTTCTTATCCCACGCCAATATAAATTATCTATAGGAGTAGTTGGACTAGTAATTTTAAACATACAATCTCGATGTTCTCCTGGCATTAAAGTAATTAATTGAGTCTTTTTGTAAAACTCTTCGGTGTACATTGAGGTATCTATATTATCAAATGAAACTCCTGAAAAGCTAAATTCGACAAACTCAATGACATTTCCATCATTTGTCACTGAAATTGGAGTAAACCATTCTCCTTCTGGAGTAGTTATTAGAGAATCCATGAAAACTATATCATGTGCCATGAAATATTGCTCGTTTTCAAGATTTACTGAGAACTTAAATTGATCAACGGTTATATCTTTCCGAATTATTATTTGAACAAACTGCTCACCAAAATTATCATTCCCTCTAGATATAACTGTGTAAGTGTCGATAGGATTATTATTGTTCAAAAATTCTAACAAAACTTCATTCGAAGTCGTTGTTTTACACTTGATATTTACAATTTGCCCTTTCAACAATTCTAATGGAGGATCAAGAATATCTGATATCAACGTTTGTTCATAAACATTGGAATCATGGTATAGAATATTAGTTTGCAAATATGTGAAATCTTGTACAAAAGGCATTCTGAATGGTACAGTTTCTCTATATATAAACTCTCCAGTATCATGTCTTTGGATTTCCATATCAAAGTAATAAATTCCACCAAATTCATTTATATCATTTACAC
>JBHLLI010000148.1:6180-9839 GCA_048885765.1 Candidatus Hermodarchaeota archaeon | reverse complement strand
TTATCGGGCCCATGGATTAGTGGAAGATCGTTCGCTTGGCATGCGAAAGGCCGCGGGTTCAATTCCCGCTGGGTCCATTAATTTTTATCTTGTTGGGGTGTTATATCTTATAGATTATAATTAATCATTTACTTCTTCTGTGGTTTATTATAAAAATTAATTAATCAATAGTTTAACGTATAAAAGGGAAAAAAAAAAAAAAGAAGAATTCATAATATTAGTTCTCTAGACAACAATCAACGATATTCTTAAATTTTCCATCAAAAAGAAAAAAAGAAAAGAACTATAGATAATTTCTTTTCCTAGGCAGGCTGAATTGGAAATTGTCCAGCATTTCATTGAATAACTGCTTTCCCAATCCCATTTCATAGCACTCTCCATGAAAGATTCTTCCATTAATATGAGTCGGACCACTATATTTCTTGATTATAAAATTATATTAAATTTTGACGATAGTAATGAATAAATTTTTAAGAACAGTGAGAATCTAAATATTATAAGACAAGAACATTTTAGTAAGAATATCCATGTCAAATTGTGCTTATTGTGGTAAAAATGTTGGATTTTTGCCTTTCAAATGTCGTCATTGTGGAAAAAATTTTTGTGCAGAACATAGAATGCCAGAAAATCATGATTGCTCCCAAGATTTAGAAATTGGAAACCTCAAAGACGAGATTGTTAAGAAAGTTTTAGATAAAGAAGTTTTACCTGAATTTTTGTCTGAGGATGAAGAATTAATTGATGGAACAAAAGTAGCGGAAGAAACTATAGACTTTGAAGCAACATTTTCAGGATCTTTTAGCATGAAGGCAATTAAGGGTCATATATATGAAATAAGATATTCTATCGACCGGCCAAGCTTTGAAGAATTTTCAATTATAGTAGCGGATGGAAAACATTCATTATATGGTACTAGCCCTTCCTCAAAAACAGGGAAATTTTCGTATAAAGCTTTAAGAACTGGAATCATTGCTATAAATGCGAGATACAATGCTTCCCTTAATGATTATCCACGTATACATGTTAATATTGAAGTATTTGATTTAGGAGCTGAAGAACATGAAATAGATAGAGAAATTCCAATCACACTGGAAGAAAAACAAATTATAAGTGAATTGGAAAGCCATTTGACTGAGAAAATTCCCGTTTTAGATGACATAAAGGATGACACATTTGGTATGGTTCTTGAAGATGGTCATATAAAACATTTAGCGTTATACAATAAAGGGTTGAAGGACATACCTGCATCGATTTGGACTTTGGAGCATCTGAAAACACTTAATTTAAGTTCAAATCTCCTTGAAAAATTACCAAATATAACCAAATGGAATGATTCACTAAAAGAACTAGATTTAAGCCATAATACCTTATTAACAAGTCTACCCGAAAAAATTGATAATTTGAAAATACTTAAAAAATTGAACTTAAGCCGTTGTGAATCTTTAAATGTAGTTCCTAGAAAATTCAAAGATTTAAAGGGATTAGATTTCATTGATATGAGCTATTGTAATTTTTATATCATCCCTGATTTAGTGAATGAATATGAGATAACTACAAATGTTCTTGACTTTAGAGGAAATCCTATTAGCCTTGAAGAACGCGAGAAAATTTTTCAGTGGAATATTGACGATGTTTTAGTGGAACCATTAATCTTCTTTATTGAAGAGCGAAGTGAAAATTTTGACGATAGTTCAATTGACATATTAGAGGATATTGTTAAAACTGATCCGAATGAATATAATAAAATAGCTGCACTTTTTATAATAGTAAAGAAATATTTAAAAGAGGAAATCCCGCTAATAGAAGATATTGTTTATAATGAGGATTCTTCTTTAATTTTAACAACTCTCTTTAGATTTCTGAATAGAGTTAATAATAAAATAAGCCAAAGTCTTAGGAAAAAACTCATTATGAGATATTCAGAGATTTACCATATTACTGAAGATCAAGTTCAATTTTTCATTGATTTAGAAGCAGAACTTATTGAAACAGGGTCATCTCCTTATGAGGATAAAGTAGAAATTGGGTATTTTACAGATCAAATATGGCATGGTCCTGATTTGCTAGGGTATAAAAAAGTTCCAGATCATTTTGGAGACTCAGATGAGTTTAAATTTTATAATTTTTGGGTTAAAAATGGAAGTGTAATGCTTCTCTCAATCCCAGGCGTTAGATTTTTAAATAAAACTTTGCCTGAATCAATTGGTTACCTTAAAGATTTGATATACCTTCATATGGGAGGGACTAATATTAAATATCTTCCAAAATCTTTCGAGAATATTAAGAATCTTGACAAAATATTTTTTGATATTAATTTTGACTTCCAAGATTTAAATGATTCAATTAAAAAAGCTTTAATAAATAGTATCTCCCGAAATTATCATAATCTGGGTATGAGTAGTGAGGAATTAAAAGCTTTAGCATATTTTGAAATTCTTTTTGGCAAATTTTTTAAAGTTGCTAAGGGAGACACAGAGAATCCTAATGGATTTGTTTTAAATAACCAAAATCAAGTAATCGCTATTTATATCTTTGGTGATATCTTTGGCGAAGAATACCCAACCACCAGAAGAGATCTTCCTAATGAGATAGCTTTTTTTAAGAATCTAGAGGAAATTTGCTTTAATGGTTATCATCTCTCAGAAATTCCTAAATCCATAGGAAATCTAAAGAATTTAAAAAAGATTGACTTAAGTTATAATGAGATTGATTCCATCCCAGATTCACTAGACTACTTAAAAAATCTAGAGGAATTGAATCTCAATTCCAATAAGTTTAAGATCATACCAAATGAATTTAAGAACTTGCAAAACTTAAAGCGTGTGGAGATAAATTATAATAAATTGATATCTGTGCCAAAATTTACATTGAACCTTAAAAACCTAGAAATTCTTGATTTGAGCAATAATAACATAGACCAGATTCCAAAGGACATTATAAATGTGAAATCGCTTAAATCAGTTAATCTAACTGACAACTTTATAAAGCATATTCCGGATTCGATAGAAAAATTCCTTAAAGCCCGAGATGATTTAAAATTATAGTTTTTTCAATTAAATTTTAACTAGGTATATCCTTTATCTTAAATGATTCAAAATTTGATTTTATCTTTTAAAACAAGGAAATAGGATAAAAATTGAAAAAAAAGAACAATAAAATCTCGTAAAAGAACATTAATCGTTAAACTTTTATAATTGATCATTATAAATACTCATGGAATGGAAGATGCGAAATTTTTCTGTAATATGGTTAAACAGGGATATAATAAAGGCTCCTGTGAAGTTACATTAAAAGACGAATCAAAACTACCCGCTTGTAAAGCTACATTAAAGTTTGAGAATGGTCAATATCATCGAGTAATAAAGTCACTCCACCTCTCTCGTCCTGAGGATTATTTTTCAATTTATCAATCAGGTTGTAATCATAATTGTCTCAAATGCCATTCATGGGAATTTTCAAAACATTTTAATGGAAAATGGTATTCTACAGATGAAATTGCAGAAATCTGTAAAGCGTATGAGAAGGATGTTACAGTTTTTGAACCCCGAGAGCGGGCTCTAATGTATTATGCAAACGATTTATGCAAGCATTGTGGTTCATGTATTTTGTTCAATAAACGAAGTCCTTTATGTCCAAATAAGATTTCAAAAGATAAAATC